>DASWAC010000025.1:0-2243 GCA_036391335.1 Ktedonobacterales bacterium | reverse complement strand
GCCCTTACGGCTCGGAGTCAGCGTCATGTCAGCCATCACGCCACGAGATAAGTCAGCGCCATGGGCTTCCTTTCAGGGGAAGTCTATGCGCGTCGCCTTCGCTCAGGCTGGCTGGCGTGCGCTGGTCTTCATGGTCCTTGGCATCGGTGTCCTTGCCGCCCTGGCGATGGGGGTCGCCGTCGGCGCGATTCCTATCCCGGTGACCTTATCGGCGCGGATCCTGCTGAACGCCACGGGTCTCTTTCACTTCCACCAGACCTGGCCAGATGCCTATAATATCATCCTCATCCAGCTGAGATTGCCGCAGGTGGTGGGCGCGGGTCTCGTGGGCGCTGCCCTGGCGGTGGCCGGCGCGTTGTTGCAGGGTCTGCTGCGGAACCCGCTGGCCGACCCGGCCATCCTGGGCACGTCGTCCGGCGCTGCGCTCGGAGCGAGCCTTTCATTTCTCTTCAGTGCCGCATATTTCACGACGTATCTCGGGTTCAGCCTGCTAGCTGTGGCCGCCTTCATCGGAGCCGTCATCTCGGTGTCGCTGGTCTACGGGCTGGCCACCCGGCATGGGCGCACGCCCGTCGCGTCTCTCTTGCTGGCGGGGGTTACAGTGAGCGCCGTCTTCTCGGCGCTGCAAACGCTCATCATTACCCTTACGGATCACGATGGCACCAGGCTGCGCGTGCTCTATCTCTGGATATCTGGCGGCATCGCCGTCGCGTCGCCCCAGCAGCTCGCCATCGTGGCGCTCTTGCTCGCGCTCGGCCTGGCAATAGGCTGGCTGCTCGCGCCGCGTCTGGACGCCCTGGCAACTGGCGAGGAGATGGCTTCGTTCCTGGGAATCCGCGTCGAGATCACCAAGCTGGCCATAGTGCTCACCGCCTCGGCGCTGGTGGCGGCAGCGGTCACCATCAGCGGGCTGGTGGGCTTCGTCGGTCTGGTGGTGCCTCATGTGATGCGCCTTCTGCTCGGCCCGAAGAATCGCTGGCTGCTCCCGGCGAGCACGCTGGGCGGCGCGATATTCGTCATGCTGGCCGACATGCTCGCCCGCAGCATCCTCGCGCCATCCATCGTCCCGCTGGGGGTGGTGACGGCTCTCGTTGGCGGACCCTTCTTCTTGTGGCTGCTCCGGCAGAGTGGCGGGCGCTATCAATGGTAGAGAAAACTCACACGCCAGAGGGCCCCGCCATCGAGCTCTCGCAGGTCACCTTCGCCTATCGCGACGAGCCGGTGCTGCGAGACATCTCGCTGAGCATCGAAGCCGGCGAATGTGTTGGCCTGCTGGGGCCAAACGGCGCGGGCAAATCCACCCTGCTCCGGCTCATCGCAGGCGTGCTGAGGCCCGGCGCGGGAAGCGTGCGCGTCGGTGGCCAGCTGGTGCGCTCAGGGACACGGCGCGAGCTCTCACGCCAGATCGCGGTCGTCCCACAGGATTTCTCGGTGCAGTTTGCCTACACGGTGCGGCAGATCGTGGAGCTTGGGCGGACCCCACACCAAGGGGTGCTCTCATGGGCGGGGGAAGCCGATCGCGCCGCCGTGGACTCAGCGCTTGCGGCGACGCACATGGTTGATCTGGCCGACCGGCTGATGAGTGATCTGAGTGGTGGCGAGCGACAGCGTGTGGTGCTGGCTATGGCGCTGGCCCAACAGCCGGCGATATTGCTGCTGGATGAGCCGACTGCGCACCTCGACATCAAGCATCAAATGGAAATACTCGACCTCATGCGCTACTTGAATGCCACACAGGGAATCACCGTGGTGGCCACTATGCACGATCTCAATCTAGCTGCGCGCTATTTTCCACGACTGGTGCTGATTCGCAAGCGCATCCTCTCCGATGGTCCACCCAGTCAGGTGCTCACGCCGGTCACCCTCAGCGCTGCTTATGATGCCCAGGTGCGCGTCGGCATCCTGCGCGGTGAGGAGCATTTGAGCGTGCTCCCGGCGCCGCCTGCACAGGATGGCTCGACGCCAGCCGCCGCATTGCCGCTGCCGAAGGCGCATGTCTTTGCCGGGGGCGGCTCGGGCGAGCTCGTCCTGCGGGCGCTGGCCGACGCGGATATCCCGGTGAGCGCCGGACCGCTCAATGTCGGCGACACTGATCACGCGCTGGCGCAGCGGCTGGCGCTGGCGGTCATCGCGGAGCCGCCATTTGCGAGTGTCTCCGCCGATGGCCTGGCGTCGGCAAGGGAATGGATTGACCGCGCCGGGACTCTCGTAGTATGCCCGATGCCGCTTGGCCCAGGCAATCT
>DASWAC010000024.1:0-10218 GCA_036391335.1 Ktedonobacterales bacterium | reverse complement strand
CGACGGCGACGAGCACGGTCTTGATGCGCAGCACCGGCCGCACCAGGGCGATCAGGCCACTCCAGCCGTTGCGCAGGCTCAGCGTCGCGTGCCCGCCCTCGGCGCCATCGTCAGGCGCACCCTCGTGGTCGCCGGTGGCAGGCCGGTCGGCGACGAAGAACATGAGCGTGGTGAGCGCCACCCCTGGCAGCGCGGTGACCAGGAAGGCCCAGCGCCATGCGATGGTATGGTTGCTAATCGTGGCGAAGAGCAGGCCTGTCACGCCATAGGCCAGCGCGACACCGACGATCTGCCCCGATCCCCACCAGCTCATGACGCGCGCCCGCATGTCTCGCGGGAAGTGCGAGCTCAGCAGCGCCGTGCCGGCAGGCAGATAACTAGCCTCACCCACGCCCACGAAGATGCGTGTGAGTGCCAGGCCAGCGAAATTGCTCACGAAGGCCGTCGCGCCGCTGAAGATGCTCCACACGCCGACACCGATGGCCACCACGCGCGAGCGCGACATGCGGTCCGATAGGCTGCCGAGCGGCAGCCCGGCGACGGCATAGACGATGAGGAAGGCAGAGGTGAGCACGCCCAGCTGGGAATCAGTGAGGTGGAACTCTAGCTTGAGGGTTGGGCTGACGGCCGCCGCCACAAAGCGGTCCAGGTAATTGACGACGTTGATCAAGAACATCAGCAAAAAGATTGACCACGGCTTCTCGATGTAGAATCGTCGCTTATCTGTCTGCTGACCCTCCTGTGAGCCACTCTTTATGGTGCTGCGCGTGGTCCGTTGTTGGCTCACGTGGCGTCACTTTCTTTTGCGGGAGTTGGCGCGGATGGGGTCCACACCAGCGCGTAGCGATCCCATCCCGCGTAGTCGGCGCCGATGCGCACGGCTGCGCCAGGGAATGCCTCGCGAGCGAGAGCCTCGATGGCGGCACGCTGATTATACCCGAACTCAACACCAACCAGCCCGCCAACCCTGCAATAGTCCGGCGCCTGAGCAAAGAACCGGCGATAGGCGGCGAGCCCCTCGTCATCTCCGTAGAGCGCCAGCGCCGGCTCATAGCTGCGCACCGGCACGGGCAGGGTCACTTCGTCGCGGCGCGCCACATACGGCAAGTTCGCCGCCAGCACATCCACCGGCTCGGGGAGTGGGGCCAGCAAGTCGCCTTCGAGGAAGGTCACGACCTCATCCAGGCCAAGCTGCTCGGCGTTCTCACGGGCGAGCGCGAGCGCATCTGGCGAGATATCGGTGGCGAAGATCCGTCCTAGCCAGGGCGCATGCGTAGCCAGCGCCAGGGCGATGGCCCCGGTGCCAGTGCCAATGTCGGCCACGCTCAGCGCGACGCCATCCGCTTCGTGCCGGGCACGCATCGCCGCCAGCAGCGCCTCGACCAGCAGCTCCGTCTCGGGCCTGGGAATGAGCGCGCGGCGGTCGGTCTTGATGCGCAGGCCCATGAACTCGCGCGAGCCAATGAGATAGGCGACAGGCTCTCCGGCGGCGCGGCGCGCGACCAGCGCCCCAAAGGTCTCGCGCTCCGATGATCTGAGCATGCGCTCGCCATGGGCCAGTACTTCGGCGCGGCTGGCGCCGGTGGCGAAGGCCAGCAAGAGCTGGGCATCGAGTGCGGGCGTCTCGCTCAGGCCACCCTCATTGATGAGGGCAGTTCCCCCACGCAGGGCGTCGCGCCATGATGCCATAGACGCCAGACTGCTATCAGCCATGGCTCATGCCGCCAGGCTGGGGGTGCCAGGTCAGCGGCGAGACTGGCGCGCTGGATGTCACTCTCCACTTCATCGCACGCCTCATCCTTCGAGCAGCCGCAGCGGCGGCGTGGATGCGAACCACGACGCGCCCGGATTTTCTGTCTCGACGAAATGCGCTGGAGAGCCCATGAAGACTGTGGGCCGCACCGCGCGCACCATCATGCCGGGATGCGGTGTGTGGGTGGTGATATAGCGCTGGGTCAGCAGGCCCAATGGCCGCGAGGCCACCAGTGCGGCGGTGGTCGCCAGCATCATCGTATTCAGATTGTTATAGGGCTTGCGCAGGCGGGCCACGCCCATCGCGGCGGCGGCCGTGAGCAGTCCAGTGACCGCCAGATTCGTGCCGCATCGCTCATGGATGGCCAGCTCAGGCTCATTGCCCCGCAGCTTGGCCAGGGCACGCTCGGCGGCGGGTCGCACAGCGGCAGTGGGCAGGTCGCCAAAGACGAAGAACCCACGCGCGAATGAGATGCCTGAGAGGCGCGCATTGGGGAACTGATGGCTCAGCAGCACGATAGTCGCGTGCTCCAGCGCGTGGTTTTCACGCACTGCTGGACCCAGCGAAAATTGCTGTAAGACCTGCTCGGCGATATGCATAGCGTATCTCTCTCCTCATCGCATTGTGGTGGCCACGCGTCCGTGCGTGCCAGCATATCTCGACACGAAAGTGTCCTCACTATTATCGCATGGGTGCGCCCGGCGCGCTCGCGCTCACTTTATGGATGAGTCGGCATCCACGTGCGATAGGGCATCCGGCCCAGCCGGTGACACCACAGCCGCCGGCGGACGTTGTACGTAGTGATGAGGATGTGATGTGGGTGAGGATGCGCTACGATGTCTACGACGATGCCCGGCGCGAGTGGCGCCCTAGTGAGTGTGCCTGTGAAAGACGACCAGCAGAAACCCGCCCGGCCAGGCACCGCGCGCTACACCCGCCAGATCGTGTATCAGCTGGCGGATACCGTGCGCGAGCGTGACGTGCCCACCTATGCGCACAGCCGCCGTGTCGCCATCTATGCCCAGCGGCTGGCCCATGCCCTTGGCTGGTCGCGCCGTGCCGCGCAGGATCTCGCCCTGGCCGGGCTGGTGCATGACCTCGGCAAGACGTGGATCGGCAACGATGTGCTGCTCAAGGAAGGCGCGCTCTCGCCGCAGGAGCGGCAAGACATGCAAGCGCATCCGGTCATCGCCGCGCGCATGCTCGAGGTCTATCAGGCCCCCGGCGCGATGATCGAGAGTGTGCGCTCGCATCATGAGGCCTATGATGGCTCTGGCTATCCGGCCGGGCTGAAAGGCGAGAGCATTCCCCTGGGCGCGCGCATCCTCACCGTCGCGGATGTCTTCGACGCGCTCACCTCCTCGCGTCCCTATCGTGAGCCGATGACGGTGGAAGACGCAGTGCGGTGGATCGAGGGGCGCTCGGGGCGCTTCTTCGACCCGCAGGTCGTGAACGCGTTCGTGGCGCTGGTGCGCGATTGGCCTGGCGATTTCCAGATCGCGGAGGGCACTGAGCCTCCCCTGCGCTGAGCCGGCTCCGCTGAGAATGGCCACCTTCACGCCGTAGAGTACTATGGGGTAGCGAATCGAGGGGGCTACATTGGGCGCGAGCCTCCGCTCAGCGACGGGAGCGACATAGCATGGACGGCATCCTCGATCAGTCGCAGCCAGCACAGGATCCCCAGGTGAGTCTGGCAACGCTCAAGCGCGCCGCAGACTCCATCTGTGACAATGTGGGCCGGGTTATTGTGGGCAAGCGCGACGCGACGCGGCTCTTGCTGATTGCCCTGCTGAGCGAGGGTCATGTGCTGGTGGAGGACGTGCCCGGCGTCGGGAAGACGATGCTCGCCCGCGCATTCGCCCGCTCGCTCAATGTCTCCTTTGGGCGCATCCAGGGGACGCCCGATCTCTTGCCCAGCGATGTCACCGGCGTCAGCTATTACCGGCAGCAAACCGGCGAGTTTGTTTTTCGCCAGGGACCCATCTTCGCCAGCGTGGTGCTGGCCGACGAGATCAACCGCGCGACCCCACGCACCCAGGCAGCCCTGCTGGAGGCCATGCAAGAGCGCCAGGTGACTGTGGATGGACAGACCCTGCCGCTTCCCCAGCCATTTCTCCTGCTGGCAACGCAAAATCCCGTCGAGCTGGAGGGCACCTTTCCACTGCCAGAGGCCCAGCTCGACCGCTTCCTGCTGCGCCTGCGTATGCTCTATCCCGCTGCGGACGAAGAGCGCGCGATCCTCTTCCGCTTCAAGGAAGCCGACCCGCTCACCACGCTGCGCCCGGTGCTGGGTGAGCACGATCTCGCCGCACTCATCCCGCTGGTGCGTGGCGTGCACGTGAGCCAGGTGGTGGCCGACTATCTGCTCACTGTCGTGCGACTCACGCGTGAGCATCCCGCTGTCGAGCTGGGCGCCAGCCCGCGCGCCTCACTTGCGCTCTTCCGGGCGGCGCAGGCGCGTGCGGCGATGGATGCCCGCGATCACGTGCGGCCCGATGACGTCAAAGCGTTGGCCCGGCCGGTGCTGGCCCACCGCATGATCATCACACCGCAGGGCAGGCTGCGCGGACAAGATGCTGAGCAGATCATCGGCGCGATTCTCGATCAGGTGAGCGTCCCGGTGGAAGACACCGGCGCGCCGGGCCGTTAGCCGCGATGGAAGATGACACGCGCCCGCGATCAGCTCGTGAGGACCGGTTCTATCTGAGCGCCGCGATAGGGCATCAGAACCGGCTCGCGCTCGGCATCGTGCGCACGCCCGACACGCCTGATGACGAGACCCTGCGCGGACGCGGGCCGTTCTATCTGCTCGCCGGCGTGCTGATCATCCTCAGCGTCGTCCTGGGCCAGCCCTTGCTCTTTCTCGGCGGCCTCTTCGTGGCGGTGCTGATCGCGCTGCCAGAGATATGGTATCGCTGGGGCTATTCCCGCCTGGTGGTGCGCCACCAGCTATCCACCGCGCGGACGGCCTTTGGCGACACGGTCACCGTCACCCTGGAGATGGAGAACCGCAAGGCGCTCCCGCTGCAGGGCCTCCGTCTCGATGATGAGTTCCCAGACGCGCTGCCGGTGCTGGGCATGCGGCTCGTTACCTCACCCCGGACAGAGCGCGCTCGCAACGCGATGCTGGTGCCGCTGTGGGCCTATCAGCGTGTCCGGCGCCACTATCGGGTCGTCGCCGTGCGGCGCGGGGTCCACACCTTCGGTCCGGTGAACCTGCGTCTCAGCGATCCGTTCGCGCTGCTCACACGCGAGGTGCGGCATGAGAACACCGCATCGCTGCTGGTCTATCCGCTGCTCGCGCCCCTGGAGCGCTTTGGCCTGCCCGCGCACGCCCCGCTGGGCGAGCACGCCATCAAGCGGCAGCTCATCGAGGACCCGCTGCGTGTGGCGGGTGTTCGCCCCTACGTGCCTGGCGATGAGCCCCGGCGCATCCACTGGAAGGCGACCGCACGCGTTGGATCCCCGCAAAGCAAGGTGCTGGAGCCCTCCGCGCGCCACACCATCATGCTAATGCTCGATCTGCGAACCTTTCTCAGTCCCGGGCTGGGCTACGCGCCGGATGCGGTCGAGCTGGCCATCTGCGTGGCGGCCTCGGTGGCGCGCTATGGCATCGCGGCTGGCTATGCGGTGGGCATTGCCGCAAATGGGCGTCTCGCCGCGCCAGAGCTAGGTGACGCGCCGGCGCTGGCCTCACCCTCAGCGATGCCCGCTCAGGCCAAGAGCGACTGGATTGCCCGCGCCCTCGCGGATGCCGCGGTGCCGCACCAGCTGCGCCTGCCGCCAGCCTCGCGCCCGGAGCAGCTCAATCTGCTGCTCGACGGCCTTGCCCGCATGCTCCCCTATGGCGGCACGCCCATGAGTGAGCTGCTGCAGGCAGAGACGCACCGGCTCCCGTGGGGCAGCACCGTCGTCTATATCGGCCCGGAGACCCTGGTTGACGTGCCGGCGCTCGTTGCGCTGCGCAAGATGCGCTCGCAGGGGCATGCGGTCACCCTGCTGGTCACCTCGCTCAAGCCGGGAACACTCACCGAGGCGGATCATGACCTGCACGTCGCGGACTTCCCGGTCCACCGCGTGGGGGGGCCAAGCACCTGGCAGGCCCTGGTCGCCGAGACCCTCGGCCCTGGCATGCTCCGGCGGGCATCGTCGTCACCACATGCTGACATGACCCCGGCTCAGCGTCACGCGATGTACGCGGGCATCCACCTCGGCTCCGGCGCGCAGCCCCCAGCGCGAGAGGAGGCAGCGGATGCGACCCCCACAAAGCTGGTCGTGGGCTAGGCGGGCGCCCACATCGCTCTGGCTGACCGTCTGCCAGGTGCTCGTCGAATCGCTGGCTATCTTCAGCTGGCTGGCCCTGCTGGCGGCCTATCTCACGGGCACGGCGACCAACGCCGCCATGTCGCTCTGGCTCATCGCTGGCGTGCTGGGCGGCTTCGCCCTCATTGCCACCCTCACGCGACGGCAGGGGGTCGCCTTCTCCACGCTGAGCCTCTTCGGCTTCGGCGTGCTGGCCTATCTGGTCACGATCAGGCTCTCCCCTGTCGCATTTGGCGGCTTCGAGGGCGGCCCGCTCGACTTCGGCTGGCTGAGCCAGCTTCGCGATCACTCGACGCAGGGCCTGACACCTGGTCTCGCATCCATCTACCTCAGCCTGTTGATCATCTTCTGCGGCTGGCAAGGCATGCGCCTCTCCCGCTTTGCCACTGATGATGCGCTGGTGCGACGCCGCTGGTTCGCCAGCCTCCTCGCGGTGCTGGTGGCCTGCGCGGGCGCGGTGAGCGTGCCCACTCAGGCGAAGGCGTTGTTGGCGGGCGAGCTAGGCCTCACGCTCGGCGCGACGATGTTCTTTGGGCTGGTGGCCACGATGCTGGCAGGCCTGATCGCCCAGCAAGACGAGACCCCCGGCGCGGATCTGAGCCTCGGCGCGCGTCGCTGGCAGGCCATGAGTGTGGCGCTGGCGGGCCTGGTGGTGCTGCTCACCCTCACGCTGAGCGCTATCTTCAGCTTCGCCAGTGTCACCGCTCTGCTGCGCTCGCTTGGCCCCGTCGGCGTCTGGCTCGACGAGGCGCTCACCTTCCTCATCAGCAGTGTGATCGCGATCCTTCGGGCCATCTTTGGGGATTTTGGCCCGGTGAGCCACCCTCCCCTGCCAATCCCCACGCCCCCCAAGAGCACCCCTCCCTCGCCACCGGCGATCGGCGGCGGCTCTGGCGACCAATGGCAGCTTACGGCGTCTCTCATCATCGGTGGGGCACTTATGGTCTTCCTCATCATCTTGACGACGATTCTCGTGCGTCGTCTGATGTGGCGGGAGGGTGCCCCTGAGCCAGGTGTGGAAGAAGATCGCGAGTCACTCGACGGCGGCTCACTCCTCCGCGTGCAGCTGCGCGACCTGCGCAACCGTCTGCTGGGCCGGCTGCGTCCCCACGGCGAGCCGCTGGAGTCGCTCGATGCACAGAGTGCCCGCGCGATCTATCGCGACCTGCTGCGCCGCGCCCAGGCCGCCGGCATCACGCGTGGCCCGACCGAGACTCCCGATGAGCTTTTCCACCGGCTAGCGCAGATGGTGCCCGTCGCCGAAGCCGACCTGGCGGAGGTCACCGCCGCCTATGACACCGCCCGCTATGGCGACCGCGAGCCCGCGCCCCGCGCCATCGGCACGCTGCGTGAGGCCGCGCACAGGATCGCCCAGCGGCTCGGCCAGGGCCGCTAGGGCACTCCTAGATGAACTGCAGTCCGCTTCCACAGTGGAGAGTGCTGGCCCACAACTGCGCGCCGGTGGCTCCATTTAGCGCGATCACCGAGCCAGTCGCTGACGATGGGGTATAGCGCCAGGCGCAGACGTAGACGGCCTGCACATCAGCGATGCCAGCGATCACAGTGGCATCCAGTGGCGAGCGCCAGAGTTGGACACCCGTGTGCGGGTTTAATGCATAGCTGGCGGCTGGTGAGGCGGGCATGTTGAATACATAGGCCGCTGTGGCGCTGGCGACAGCCAGGGGCTTGCTCTCAAAGATATCTCCGGTTCCCAATGCCGTTGATTGCCAGCGCTGGGCACCCGTGGTGGCATCATACGCAAGCGCGGTAAAGGGCGTCTTTCCGTCAGATTGCGGGGCGCCGAGTGTCGCCAGAAGATAGCCGTCACGCGCTGCCTGGGCGATGATGAAGCCGTTGATCTGCCAGCGTTTGGCGCCGTCTTGCGCCTGATACGCCGTCAGCGTGCCATCCGCCGAGCTTACCTTCTGGGCGAGCGTGATCCACCGGCCTGCGCCCGGGTCACCACTATGGCGCTGCGCCGCGGGAATGTGCCCCGGCACCATGCTCACGTAGAAACTTCCGTTCCCTGCGGCGGTTCCGGTGACTGTTCCCGTGCCGAGTGAGCGATGCCATGCCAGGGTTCCGCTGCTGGCATCAAATGCGGACAGCGTGTAGCTCGTGCTCGCCGCGGCGAAGGTTGCGCTGACGACATAGGCCTTTCCATCGCTGACGGCCAGCGGACGAAAGAAATCCTGATCGGCGATGGGCTGATGCCACAGCTCAGTGCCGTCGCGAGGATTCAACGCTGCGAGCCTGGAGGAAACGGGAGGCGCGGGTGGCTCGGCTGAGACCGCGTTGGTCGCCAGGAGTAACGAGTTACCGGCTGCGGCGATTGCGCCTTGAGTATTCTCGCTGAGCTCTTTGCGCCATAGCTGATTTCCCGTCTGTGTGTCGAACCCAGCGACGATGCTATGCGGGTAGGGACTCACATACGTGCCGGTCACCTCGATCACCACGTTACCAACCACGACGGGGCCGCTGCTCGGCCCGCCCGTCAATGGCTGCGCCCATAGCTGGCGTCCAGAAACGGCATCGAGCGCCGTGAGCGTGGCTGGCGAGGTAGGCGTGGCTGGCGACTCGGCCATTATCGGAACAAAGAGTATGTGAGCCCGTGCCGGGGTGGGTGAGGGAGTAGACCCAGGTGAGGTCGTCGTGACGCCGCAGGCAGCCAGCAGCAAGATCAGCGCCGGCAGGAGTAGATAGATGGGAAAGAGGCAGTGTCGCCGAGTAAATATCGTCATGGGGTGGGATAGTCCTTTCCCTGTGCCTGGCGTGCCCGGCACCTATGAGGGAGGAACGCTAGGCGCCATGGCGATTCGCATGCGACTTCCCTGTCCAGTGGATTGCCTGCCGGCCACGGCGTAGGAAGAATAGTGCCCTCCGCTCACAGAGCACGCACAAATGCATCCCCAGAGCGCACGAATGAAGCACAAACGCCATCGAGACGAGCGCATGTACTCTCAGCCACGAGGTAGCTCGGTGTCGCGCACACGCGGTGTGGGATCCTGTGGCCACGGCACGGGATTCTCGCGGAGCCACGGCCACCACGCGATGAGCAGCCCCAGCGCGATCGCGCCGAGCAGCGCGCCCAGCCCAAAGGTGACGCCGGGGCCAAGATTCGACCAGAGCGCCGCCGCCAGCACGTTTGCGGGTAAGGCCGCAAAGCCCGTCAGTGCGCCGAGCCAGCCCAGCGCGGTCCCGCGTCGCGCCTGGGGCACGAGGTCCGAGACGAAGGCCTTGGCGACCCCCTCTGTGGCAGCGTAATAGGCGCCGTAGAGCAGGAAGAGCGCCCAGACGTGCCATGTGGCGGTGGCGTGGGTCCACCCGGCATAGACGAGGGTGAACGTGCCAAAGCCGATGGCGAGCATCGGCAGACGCCCGATGCGGTCGGAGATGGCGCCCAGGGGCGTCGCCAGGAGCGCATAGACGAGGTTGAACCCAAAGTAGACCATTGGCACCGCCAGGAGCGAGGCTTCCAGCCCTTCTGTGCGCAGGAAGAGGAAGGCGTCAGACGAGTTCCCCAGCGCGAAGACGACCGAGATCACCATGAAGAGCCAGAAGCGCGCGCCGATTCCCTGCCAGGCGCGCGGCCTCGGCCCGGCGGATGTGGGGACAGGGGTCTCAGCTGGCGGCGCGCTGCCCACGACACCCGCCTGGCGACGCGCCGAGTCGCGCAGGAAGAGCAGCGCGAAGACGATGGAGAGGACCCCCGGCACGATCGTCCAGCCGAAGACCGCACGCAGGTTGTTACCGCTGAGCGCGAGAATGACAATGGCCAGCAGCGGGCCGAGCGCCGCGCCCAGCGTATCGGCGCTGCGGTGAAAGCCGAAAGCCTTGCCGCGCAGGCTCGCCGGGACCGATTCCGCGATCATCGCGTCACGAGGGCTGCCACGCACCGACTTCCCTGAGCGATCCAAGAGCACCAGACCGAGGGCCAGCGGCCAGCTGGTGACCAACGCGAGGAGCGGCTTGCTCAGATTCGAGAGGCTATAGCCGCCGATGACCAGCCACCGCCGGTCCGCCACATGGTCGGCGAGGCGCCCGGAGAAGAGCTTGACCACGCTGGTCGCGCCCTCGGCGATGCCTTCCACCAGACCGGCCAGCGCCAGTGGCGTGCCGAGCACCTGCACCAGCAGCAGCAG
>DASWAC010000023.1:0-2052 GCA_036391335.1 Ktedonobacterales bacterium | reverse complement strand
GCTGGCTCCAGAATCAGCGAGCGGTCGGCCACGAGGTGCGGCGCGATTGGCGTGAGCACATTGCTGCGCACCTGCGGGTGCAAGATGGGCCCGCCCGCCGCGAGGTTATAGGCTGTGGAGCCCGTCGCGGTCGAGATGATGACGCCATCGGCCACTGTGGTGTTGTAATAGTGCCCGTCAATCCACACCTTCAGACGGATGACACGGGGCTCCGCGCCACGCACCAGCACAATGTCATTGAGCGCGGTAAACTGGCTGCGCTCCGTGCCCGACCCGACCTCGGCATAGAGCATCGAGCGCTCGTCTATCCAATAGCTGCCGTCCAGATAGAGCGAGAGCTTCTCTTCGACTTCCTCGGGCTCCAGCTCACTCAGGAACCCCACGCGGCCAAAGTTGACCCCGAGAATCGGCACCTGCAGCTCCGCGCACTGCCGCGCCACCGAGAGGATGGTACCGTCGCCCCCCAGCACGATCATCAGCTCGGTGCCGGGGAGCAGATGGCGTACCTCCTCATCGGCGCGCGAGGGGACTGTCCAAGTGGTGATGCCACGGTCGTCCAGCCGCTCGCTGATCGTCTCGGCCAGGGCCTGGGCCGTGTCGGACTTGCGCAGATAGACGATGCCCGCCGACGTGATGGGTTGTCGCGCTGGTGCGCTCATGCCAGATCACTCCACCTAGATTGCCACCGTGCGATTGGCAGCGTGTCTGGTGGTAGTGTATCAGTCGGCGCATGTGGGTGTCACATGCCCCCACCTACCGCGTGAAACGGCCAAGGGCGAAGCGGTCGAGCGGGAAGGGCGCGGCCTTGCCCAGCGCAAGCGCGGCCAGCATCTCACCTATGAGCGGGCCAAACTTGAAGCCATGCCCGGAGAAGCCGCTCCCGATGACGATGCCCCTCCCGCCAGGGTGATAGTCGAGGATGAAGTCTTCGTCTGGGGTGACGTCATACATGCACCTATCCACCATCTCGGCCTTCGCCTCAGCCGCCGCCGGGATCACCCGCCGGAAGAAGGCCCGCACGGCCGCGGTCTCAGCTTCGCTCGGCGCATAGCCGGTGTCAGGGTCCACCTCGGCGCCGAAGCGATGCAGGCCCGCCTTGATCCAGCCTGGCCCATGCATCGGGAAGCCATAGTCATTCATGCCGGCCAGGAAGATGGGGAATGCGCCCACCCCAAAGGCGCGCGCATCCAGCCCGCTGAAATAGGTCACCTGCTGGCGTGTCGGCGTGACGGGCAGCTCGAGGTCCGGCAGCACCTTGCGTACCCACGGGCCTGCCGTGACGACCGCGACATCGCAGGCCAGCCGCTCGCCGGTGGCCAGCGTCACCACCGCGCCGGAGCCCGCCAGCTCCACCCGCGAGACGCCCATCCCCTCGCGCAGGTTGCCGCCCCGCGAGCGCAGCCGCCGAGCCAGCGCGGCGCAGCAGTCCGACGCGGCCAGCATCCCGCCAACAGGATTCCACGTGATCGCGCCGAAGTCTCCCGCGCTGAATTGGGGGAATCGCCGTGTCGTCTCGTCGGGTGTGAGGCGCTCGACCGGCAGCCCGGCCGCACGCATGACCTCATAGCCGGGCAGGGTGTGGCCGTCCTCAGGCTGGCCGAGGGTAAGGACGCCCGTCTCAGTGTAGAGCTTCACGCCGGTCTCACGGGCCAGCTCATCCCACAAGCTGAGGCTGCGAGCGACCATATGGGTGTAGATCGCCTCCGGGCCATATTCGTGGCGGATGGCGCGGCTCCAGCCGTGTGACGACGCCCACGCGTGCGCCACAGCGGCCCGCTCGATCACCGTCACCACCGCGCCAGGCTCCGCCGCCAGCGCGCAGCCGGTCGCCAGGCCCATCACGCCGCCCCCGATCACCACTGCTCGCATGTGCCGCTCCGTCTCTCGCCTGCCTTGTGCGCAAATCTTCAGTGTGGCCGCTATTGTAAACCCAGATGACGCGCCGGGGCAGCCAGAGTGTGACGCGCATCACAGCGGATGCTCTTCACTGCGTGCGATACTCAGCTTAGAACAGCTCACCCAACTAGCCTACGCCTGATAGCCCTCACCCCT
>DASWAC010000022.1:0-4221 GCA_036391335.1 Ktedonobacterales bacterium | reverse complement strand
CAGCATCACCGGAAATCGCTCGGCCTCATCCAACTCCGCGCAGGTGCGAGCTGAAAAGCCATCGGGCCACGCCGGCGATGGCCAGTCAAGACGCGCGGGCGCTTCCAGCATGGTGTAAGCAGCAACAGGGACAAAGCCATGGGCATGGAGGAACGCGCCACCCGTGGGGTGCCGCTCGTCGGCATAGGCGCACACGTTGCCAGCGCCAACCTCGCCTGCCCGGGCGATGGCCCACATCAGCCGCCGCGAGCCGATTCCACGGCGACGCCACGCGGGATGCACGGCGACGACTATATCGCCATCAGTGTCGCCCGCCAGCTTCCATAGCAGGGCGTGCCCGATCAATCGGTCGGGGTTATCTGGCTGCTCCACCACCACGTGGTCACGCGCGGGGTCATGGCCAGGCCAGGTGATCATGCGGTGTAGCTCTTCCTCGTTGGTCTCGTCGCCTACGTGGTCAGCGGCTTCCACCTCTGCCAGCAGCACGAGCAGGCGTGGGATATCAGCGTCGGGCGCGAATGCGCGATGAGTGAGCATCAAGTGGGAGTCCTCCAGTGTCGTGCGGCGACGTGCCCGGTGGGACGCGATGGGCGCGCGTCGGCACAGTATAGTATGTCGCCCCGCCGGGGTGCGCTATAATCCGCAGAGGCCCATCGGCTCACGCTGGGCTCTCACTCACTCATTCGTCACGGGGCGACGGCATGCCCCTGAGGTGCTATGCTCGCCATCTTTCCCGCCGTCTTTCTCGTCTTCCTGGAGCTCACCGTGGGCTCCTTCCTGGCGCTATGGCTGCTCGACCTGCGCGGCGACACCAGCCGGGGGTTCGTCATCTTCCAGGGCGCACTCTACCTCGTCTTCGGGCTGCTCACCATCCTGGCGATGAATGCCTTCGCCTCGGTACAGGCGCTGAGCGGCTTCGGGCTCGATATGGGCTGGCTAAGCCGGCAGGCGCCACTGGTCATCACGTTTACGCTGCTGATGCTGCCATGGAACGTGCTGCTCTGGCGCGACAAGGGCTCCTCGCCCAACGCGAAGCGCAAGCGCGATGAGCCGGCCACCACGGGCATCCCACCGCTGCGCATGGCCCGCTTCATCGCGGGTGGCGTCGCCAGTGCCGTGGGGCTGATCGCCGTCTTCGCGGATGGCATGGCCTTTCGCACGATGGCCGACTCGCGACTGGGTGGGGCGTTCGTGGTGGCTGCCTTCCTGGCCGGCGCGATCGCCATCGGCGCGGTGATGACGGCCATGCTGCTGGGCCACTGGTACCTCAATACACCGACGGCTTCCGGCAGGCCGCTCGAATTCGTGACCACGCTCACGCTGGGCGCGCTGGCGCTCGCGTTCTTCTGCGCGCTGCTGGTGGGGCCTTCCACCGCGCACGTGACCGGGCAGGTCATCTCACCAGGGACGACGATCAGAAACGGGCCGAACGGAGTCACCATCATCCAGCCCACACCAGGCCCCGCTGGCACACCGCCAGCCACGGAGGTGCGCCAGACGCCGCTCGACACGACCGCCTTCTTTGTGCTCGAAGTCATCGTTGGCGGCATCGCGCCGCTCGCACTGGCGGCAGTTGCCCTGCACCTGACCCGTGGGCGCTCCTTCCAGTCCGCCACGGGGATGCTCTATCTCTGCGTGGCGTTCGTCTTCCTTGGTGAGATCATGGCACGCGGCCTTCTGCTCTTCCCCGCGATGTGAGGCCGCCGCGCCACGTGACTCGCCCCGCCTACACGCGCGCCTTGCGCCACTTGCCTGAGCGGAAGCGCCAATAGCTCATGCTCGACTGAGCGATGTAGTCCAGCGCCATAGCGACACGCGCGCCGAGCAGCCCAAAGGGAGGGATCAAGAGCAGCGCCAGCGGCAGGCGAAAGCCCCACGTGCCACCGGCACGCACCAGCACCGGGAACTTCGTATCACCGGCGCCACGCAGCGCGCCATTGAAGACAAAGGCGAACGCCGACGCCGTGATGGTGATCATCGAGATCCTCATGGCCGCCTCGCCCACCCGGGCGACCGCTGGATCGGCCACGAAGAGGCCAAACATGAGGTGTGGGAGCACCAGTGCCAGCAGCGCGATGCTGCCCATCACGATCACCGCGGGGCGCAGCGCAGCCCAGACGGACCGCTCTGCGAGCGCGGTGTCGTGTGCGCCGAGTGACTGCCCCACCAGCGCCGTCGCGGCCACCGCGAAGCCAAGACCTGGCAGCGTGCCAAGGCTCTCGACCGTGTTGATGGTGGTATAGGCCGCATAGCTCGTCGGCCCGAGCCCAATGACCATGCGCCCGAAGGCGATCAGCCCGCCCTGGAAGACCGTCAGCTCGGCGGCTGATGGGAGACCCACATGCAAGATGCGCCGGGTGATGTCTCGATCGAAGCGCCGCAGGCCCGCCCAGGTCACGCGGGGCGCCGCCGTGTGCTCGCGCCGCAAGAAGCTCAACGCTACTACCGCGCCCAAGAGCCAGCCGCTGGCCGCGCCAACTGCCGAGCCCACCACCCCGATCGCCGGAATATGCAGGGCAGGAAGACCGTTGAGCAGGATCCATGAGGCGAGGACATTCGTCCCGTTGACCGACAGCATCACGATGAGCGGTCGTCTGGTGTCGCCAGACCCTCGCATGGCGGCGTTGGCGGCCGAGGCAATGCCGATGCCCGGCAAGGCAAAGGTGAAGACGCGGATGAATTGTGCGCCGAGCTGCGCCACGCGGCCCGTCACGCCGAGCAGCGTCAGCACGAATTCCGCCATGGGCGCGGCCAGCACGAAGAGCGCCAGCCCGCCGAGAAAGCCAAGGAGGATCGCCTGCTCCGCGCCGCGCCGCGCCAGACTCTCGTCCCGCGCGCCCGTGGCCCGTGCCACCAGGGCCGTCGCACCCACGCCCACGGCGAAGAAGGTCGTCAGCAGGATCCAGGTGGTGGTCGAGGCGATGCCGACTGAGGCGACGGCGGTGGCCTGGTCATAGCCCACCTGGCGCTGCGCTGAGGCAGTCAGGTGCCCCGCGAGAAAGGTATCGGAGACGCCGACGCCCAGCGCCAGCAGCTGCTCACCGATGCTCGGCAGGGCCAGCCGCCAGACACGCCGGCTCAGCTCTTTGTCAGTGGTGACGAGCTTGCGGCCCAGGGGACGTGACATCACCGCGGTCCGAATGCGCGCCGGAAGCGCCCGAACGGTGCTGGCCGATGGCGAGACGGCGACGAGCTGTCGCGTCGCGAGATGCCAGTAAGACAGAAAAAGATTGCGGGTCAGAAATGAATTGCGCACGTCCCCTCACCCCTAATTGGATAGAAATGGATACAGCCATGATGTTAGATTTATATCTCACATGGCAGATATGAAGCAAGCCATCCATACCATTTCGCTCAGGCATTTTGGGGCATAGAGAGCCATTTCTGGCAACAGGCAGGCGAGGCGTCACCGCACCAGTAGGGATGAAGCTCATCGTACATGGATGATGGCGGATAGCGGCTCGCGCTGGCTGGCGGCTCATGCGATGCCAGCCAGGGAGGGACCCGCCCTACGCCTCGTAGCCCTGGGGATTGCGCTGTCGCCACGCCCACGCGCTGGCCACCATGTCGTCCAGGGTGCGCGTCGCGCGCCAGCCCAGCACCTGCTGCGCCCTGGTGGGGTCGGCGTAGATCTCCGGGCTATCACCCGCGCGGCGTGGCGCCTCGGCGACGGCAATCTCCCTGGCGGTGACGCGCCGCACCGCGTCCGCGACCTCACGCACCGAGGCGCCCTTGCCCGTGCCGATGTTCAGCTCTAGCAGTGTCTCAGTGTCGAGGGCCCGCAACGCCAGCAGATGGGCATCGAGCAGGTCGAGCACGTGGATGTAGTCACGGATGCATGTGCCATCTGGGGTGGGATAATCTGAGCCGAAGATAGGGAGCGACGCCCGTTTTCCCTCGGCCACTTCCAGCGCCACCGGGATGAGGTGTGTCTCGGGCTGGTGGGCCTCGCCAAAGCGCTCTGAGGCGCCGGCCGGATTGAAATAGCGCAGGATCGCGGCGCGTAGCCCGCGCAGTCGCACCTGCCACTCGACCATCTCTTCGATCATGATCTTCGTCGCGCCATAGGGATTCAGCGCGGTGCGAGGCAGGTTCTCCGTCACGGGCATCGTGGCCGACTCGCCATAGACCGTGCATGAGCTCGAGAAGACCATCCGTGAGCATCCGTGGGCCAGCATCACGTCGAGCAGATTGCAGGCGCCGATGAGATTATTCGAGAAA
>DASWAC010000021.1:0-2062 GCA_036391335.1 Ktedonobacterales bacterium | reverse complement strand
CCCTAACGCCGCCGGAGGCGCGTCGTCGAGGGCGGTCAGCGTCACCACGACGGGCGCGCTCACCGGCTTCGCGCGCGCGGGCGATGATGATTGCCCAGCGCCGGATCGTCGCTGGGCGCGCTCGTTGACACCCGTGGCCATGCCATCGGGAGCGCCAGCGCTATCTGTGGCTGTGGCGACCTGGACGACAAAGGGGACGCCGCTTCGGCTTCACCGTAACTTTCAATCGCCTGCAAGGAGTCTCCGTCGTGTTGCGGCCCACGGGCCCCGGCCACCATTCCACGGAGCAGCCCAATCGCCCCGTGCGTCTGTTGTGCGCGCTGCTGGCGCTTGAGCTGCGCCAACTCCATCTGGTCACGAATCGCCTGCTTGCGTTCATCGAGCGAGCGCTGACTCTGGCGAGGCGCGCGGTAGCGCAGATAGCCGGAGAGACAGACCAGCAGGACCGACACCGCCGCCCGTTGCCACAACCAGGAGGTGGCGTCCATCCCCTGCTTGGCAAGCGCTTGGGCGGTTGTGAGGTGGTACGCTTGCTGGGTAGCGAAGGTAAGGGCAGCTACATACCCGACATAGGCCAGCACCAGGCCGAGCACCCCAAAGGCAACGGCCACCCCCCAGCGGCCGCGACTGACCGCCACACTCACCCGGTACCATGCCCCCACGAGCTGGCCATCCACACCGATAGTCTGGGAGACCGCCCAGACATAGAGCAGCCAGGGTGAGCTGACCAGCACCGCCCCATCGCTCAACAGCGCGACCAGGCCAATGCCGAGCCCCACCATCAAGAGGGGACCGCTCAGGAGCACAATCAGCTCTTCTAGCCAGCGCAGGAACGCCGAGATCGCGCCCAGCACGGGCAACACTGCTTCCTCTTCTGGATCTTCCAGCATATGCGCTGTCCTCACTTCGCATTGCAAAAGCATCAACATGGGGAGAAGTGTGCCCCTCTCCCCGATCGAGGACTGACGACAAGGAAATGCGCCGTTGACGGTGAGCTAGGCACTCTGCTGCTGTTGCTCAGCTTGTGCGGCGGCCGCCTGGCGCTGGGCCTGCTTCTCAGCCTGTCGTGCGGCGCGAGCCTGCTTGGCCTTGATTTTGGCTGCTTTGCGCGCCTGCTGCAGCTGCATGCGCTCGGCCTCACTCGCTTCGCGCACGTCGCTCGCCTGGAAGACGACCAGGGCTCCCACCGTCTTCTCGCCGGCCCGGGCGTTGGTGCGCTGGAAGGCCAGCGCGCGCATGCTGTCGGCGGAGACGACCACCCAGGACTCCTCGAGTTCCCACTTCTCCAAGAGATCCGTCTTGGGCGCGTCTTCGAGCTTGAGCTCGCACCTGACGCGGTCGCGCATGCTGGGCACCACGAGGGAGAGTTGGACTTTGCTGACGATCTCGCCGGTGGACTGGTTGGTGTAGGAGGACTCGTTGACCTCTTCGACTTTGGCCGTAATGCTTAAGTACGACATGCTCAACCCCTCTGACCTTTCTGTGTTTATGACTCCTGGATCTGTGCTTCCACGACCTGTGCTTCCACGACCTGTGCTTCCACGGTGCGCGCATGTGCCGGCGCGCTCGTGAGCGCCTGCAAGTCACTGCGACCGCTGCTGCTAGGATGCGGGATCATCCGGGTCGTGTTCCCACACTGTTCTGCTTGCTCGTTTGCTTACTTGCTTCGTTGACCTCCTTCCCTCGCTGTCATCTTCGCCAGTACAGCTGATTGGCCCAGTAGCCCAGACGCCGTCAGGATCGGGCGGCGGGTCATCCTTGAGCCTGGCGGCGACGTGATAGAGCTCACCCACGCACCATACTCGGTAGATCGGCGCTTGCAGCGTCGCTGAGAGCGGCACGCCTGAGCAGGCCTGGATCATCGCCAGCGTCACACATTTGCGCGTAGCAATCGCTGAGAGCGGTGCGAGTCCTTGCCCACTGCTGCCCGGCGTACGCTCGTGGACGCTACGCGATACGGAGCACAAGCGCCGCTGCGAAGCCGCTCGCTCGTCCCTCCCTATGCCCGTCTGCGTATCCTTCCGTCGTGTGCGGTTGGTGAATGGGGGGTTGGCAGACAGCA
>DASWAC010000020.1:0-7970 GCA_036391335.1 Ktedonobacterales bacterium | reverse complement strand
CTGCATGGCGCGGATCAGCGCGTGCTGGCCGATCGTAATGAGGCGGTCTCGCTCGCCATCGCGGCGTATCTGACGAATGGCGATGTGCGGGTGCACGGCGCTGATCAGGATACGCTGCTCACTTTTCTGAACACGCTCTACCGGCTGCGGCTGGACTTCGAGGTCACCGACGACGCCATCCGCTTCTTCAGCCGTGGCACGCCGCCGGCCTCCATCGCGCTCGAAACCGATGTGCATCCTGGCTTCATGACCGACTGGCAGCAGCCCTTCGCGGTGCTGCTGACCCAGGCACGCGGGATGTCGGTGATCCATGAGACGATCTATGAGGACCGCTTCGGCTATTGCGCCGACCTGAACCGCCTCGGCGCTGACATCAGCCTCTTCAACAAATGTCTGGGCGAAGTCGAGTGCCGGTTTCGCGAGCGCAATTTCCTCCACAGCGCCATCATTCGCGGGCCGACCCCTCTAAAGGCCACCGAGCTGACCATGCCCGACATCCGCGCCGGCGCGTCGTACATCCTCGCAGCCCTCTGCGCGGAAGGCACGTCGATCGTGCGTGGGGTCGAGCATATCGAGCGCGGCTATGAGCACCTCGACGCGAAGCTGCGCAGCCTGGGCGCGCATATCGAGCGTGTGGCCGGCTAGACTGGCCGCTTGTCGCCCCTGGTGCCCCGCCAGCAGGGAAGTGGCAAGAGGACTCCGCCGTGTGAATTTGCGCCCTCGCGCGCCAGCGCTTGGCTGAGCGCCCGTAACCTTGTATAGTAGTGGGGGCTTGTCTTCATAAGCCTGATGGTAGAATGGCATGCCTCCATGCTCAGCAGCGGCCCACATCAGGGGACTATCCGTGGGCATGAAGCGATAATTCCTCATCACTGCCTACTTGTGGAGGTATGATCACACATGATGCTTCGACTAGGCCTAGGCAGCCGTGGCGCCGCCAAGACGGCCATCACCGATCTCTACGATGAGCAAACTGGTCAGCTCCTGATCCAGTATCCTCAGTGGCTCATCGTGACATTGGGCATGGTGGGCATCGGGGCCTTCGCCTTCACGGGCTTCACAGGCTATGAAAAGACCTCACCCTTTAGCGAGCCGTGGGTGCTCTATCTGTGGCTCTGCGCCGTCTTCATCACCCTCGAGAGCTCCATCTTTCGCGACCGCACTCTGCGCCTGCAGAGGACGCTCATCATCACTGTCACGCTCATTGCCATCATCCTGGTGGGCTTGCTCCGCTTTGGGAATCTGCTGCCCGACTTCATCCAGCAGCTGATCGCGCAGATCAAGCTGGGTGGGCTGGCGGCAAATCCGTGGACCTGGACCATCCTCAACTTTGGCCTGCTGGCCATCTTCTGGGCTGATAGCATCCGCCGCTGGTTCCGCCGGGCGCGTGGCCTGGCACCGAATGAGCAGGTAGCCATCTTGCCTGGCGAGACGACCGGCCCCGCCTCGGCAGAGGACCTGCCCGCACTTGAAGAGATCGTCTCCGGTGATCTGCTGGCCGGCGCGCTGCTGGCCTTCGCGCTCTCCGTCGTCCTCGACGCGAGCATCCTCAGTCCGCTGCTGCGCAACCCGAACATCAACACCTGCACCGTGACGCTGGCGGGCACCGGCTGTGTCGCGCCGGGTGATGTGAATAGCTTGCTGACCCTGCATTTCATCGATCGCATCCAGGCGCTGGCCTATCTGCCGCTCAGCCTGCTCATCCTCGCGCTGGCGGCCACCATCAGCGGGCTGGGCGCGGCGGGCGGCATTGCCGGAATGGAGTCAGCGGCCCTGACGCCAGTGGTCGAGCGGGGCGCGCGCACCGGGCAGACGACTCGCATCGCGGGCGATGTCTCGCTGACCGTGGTGAATACGCTGCGCGGAGCCATCGAGCGGCGGCTGGGAAACCTGGTGCGCAACCTCGCGCTCTCACTGCGCACGGTGCTCTGGCCGGTCTTCATCTTTGCCGGGGTCTACGGGCTGGATCAGCTCGCGGAGGCGACGCAGTCCTATCTGCACAGCTCGAAGGGCGTCAATGAGGCGCTGACGCTGCTCGGCCCGGCGGTGATCTGGGCGCTCGCGGCCTCGTTGGGGCTGGCTTTCGCCGCCGCCCTCATCATCTTCCGATGGCGCGTGGCGAGCAACACCCTGCGCTTCCTGGCGCTGATCGGGTTCGTCTTGCTGCTGACGCTCTGGATCTTCTCCGGCGCACTGCTGGTCTTCAATCTCTTGCTGAATAAGATTAACGCTACGCCGCGTGAGCCGTTCATTCCATGGGGCGCAAGCTCCTACTTTTCGCTCGTTGCCCTGCTCGCCTGGGGCGCCTATGCGCTCTTCATCCGGCAGCGCCGTGCCCGGCCTCGAGACGCCGGGGCCGAGCCCGCGCCGACCGCGACGTATCAGGAGCCCGTGGCGACGACCACCAGAGAGGGAGACGCCTAAATGGGCATCATGCGTGTCCTCAACCGAGGCGAGTCCGCGGTTACTGATGTCTTCGACACGGAGCATGGCTCGCTGGGCGTGAAGTATCCCGCCGTGCTGGTGACCATCCTGGGGCTGACGGGGGTCGTGGCCTTCGCGCTCACGGGCTTCCTGGGCTATCCCGAGGACACCGGCTGGGTCAAGACCGCGTTTCATCAACCCGCACTCCTGTTTCTCTGGCTGTGCGCGCTGCTCTACACCTATCAGATCTCGGTCTATCGCGATCGCACCCAGCGGGGCCGGCTGGTGGCGATGCTCCTGGCGACGACGATCTCGATCATGGTCATCGGCATTGGCTATTTCAACCGTCAGGCGCTCACCGCCTTCCTGAATTACCTCGCGGGTGTGCTAGGTCTGCCGCAGTTAAAAGATCTCATCAGGCTGGACAACCCACTCTTCTGGACACTGCTCGAGGTGCTCATCCTCGGCATCTTCTGGATCGACACAGTGCGGCGATGGCTGCGCCGGGCGCGTGGGCTGCCGCCCTACCCGAACAATGATGAGCTGCCAGACCTCCCAGACCTCATCTCTGGCGACCTGATCGCCTCGGGTGTGCTGACCGTCATCATGGCGCTGATCTTCACGGAGCCGGTGATAGGCGCCTTCGTGCAGCTCGTCGAGCCGACGGGCACGCATGTCACCGCCTGCACCGTAGCGCTGCCGGGTGCGTGCCCTGACGCCATCCATAGCCCTTATCCTCCGAACGTCACGACGCTGACCTTCATCAACACCATCCTCACGCTCTTTACCCTCTCGATAGGCCTGACCGTGCTCGCGCTGAGCGCGGTGATCGCCGGTCTGGGGGCTGTCGAAGGCGTGGAGCATGACCCGACCAGTGGCGCCGAGACGGCTGGCGGCACGCAGAGTGGGTCCGCAGTGGCGAATATTGGTGCGGGCGTCGGCTCACGCGTGCTGAATACCCTGCGCGTGGCGCTGGGGCAGCGGCTGCGGCTGGCGATGGCAAGCCTGGTGCTCTCGATGCGTAGCGTGCTGTGGCCGGGGCTGGTCTTCTTATCCTGCCTCTCGCTGGCCCTGGGCGCTCGCTGGGTGTTGGCCTATCTGCACCACCCCAAGACGCTGGGATTCGTGGTGGATTTCTTACTGCCGGCTATGGGCTGGTTCGCCATCGCGATCGGCGCTGCAGTAATGGCGTCGGGCCTGCTCTCCGTCTCGTTCCGAGTGCTGTGGAACTCGCTGAGCTTCCTGGGGCTCACTGGCTTCGTGCTGCTGCTCACGTTCTGGCTCTTCTCGGTCTCGATGTGGTCTGTGGCGCAGCTATTGCACGAGACGAAGGTCACTGACCGCGACCCCTTTGGGCTGGGCGTCACGACGGCGCTCTCGGCCTTTGCCTTAATCGCATATGCCATTCTCGCCTATCTGCCGCGCTCGCGAGGCAAGCCGCAGCCATCCGAGGCAGCGGGAGCCTAGCCGCGTCGTCGAGGCGAGTGGGGCGGCATGGCGGAGTCCTCCTCTGCTGTGGCCGCCCCACTGTGCGTGTGCCCTGTGTGTTAAGGAAGCCAGCCTGGAGCGTTCTACACGCATGGGGCCACACTGGATGCCGCCTGATGTGCCGCGAAGGGCACGGCGTAGTGTACTATGGTGGCGCATGTCTTTATCTTTTCTCCCGGCATACGACAGGAGGGGACCCAACCATGGCAATCGCCACCGAAGAGGCTCAGGATCCCAAGCCCCGGCGACGCGCGATCACCGATCTCTATGACGAGGCCTCCCAGCGCCTGCTGGTGATCTATCCCTCATGGCTCTATGTGGCGCTTGGCCTGGCAGGGCTGCTGGCCTTTGGCATCACCGGCTACCTCGGCTGGTGCACAGGCGTCTGCAATCCGCTCGATCGCACCACCTTCACTACGGAATACAAGCTCTTTGGTGATCCCTATTCGCTGGTGCTGTGGCTCTGGGCGCTCTTCCTGCTGGTGCAATGGTCCATCTTCCGCGACAAGTCGCTGCGCCTGCAGCGGATCGTGATGCTCACGGTGACATTCATTGCCATCGCGATCGTCGGCGTCGCCTATTTCTACACGCACGAGCTGCAAGCCTACATTCTCTATCTCATCGGGCATGGGCACCTGATTCGAGCCATCTTTTCCGCCCTCTTTAGCAGCCCGTGGTTCTTCACCATCGTCAATTTCGGGCTGCTGGCCTTGTTCGCCGTGAATACGGCGCGCCGGTGGGTGCGCCGCGCGCAGGGCCTGCACCCGAATCCGCGCATCAATCTGGGCAAATATGACGAGGGCGAGGCCCCCGAGGAGATCCCGCCGTTCGCCGATGTCATCTCGGGCGACCTGGTCGCCACGGGGGTGCTGGCGCTGGCGCTGGCGGCGCTCTTTTCCGAGCAGCTAACGGGGCTGGTTCTCACCCCGCCAGACCACCTGACGGTCGCCTGCCTTGTCTCGCTGCCGACGGACTGCGCGGCGGGAGTGACGCTGACGAGCCTGACCTCTATCAACATAGATATCGCGCTGCTCTTCTTCCCCATTGGTCTGGTGGTGCTGGCCCTTACGGCCTTCAGCGGTGGGTTGGGCGCCGCCGGGGGCACGACGGTGGTGCCGCCTGCCGCGCTGACGGTGCGCGAGGGCACGCAGGGCACGGTCGCCGTCGGCCAGGCTGTCTCGCTGACGGTCATCGATACGGTCCGCAATGCGCTGGATCGCCGGTTGCGCATCGCGCTGCTTGCCATCGTCCTGGCGCTGCGATCGGTCGGGTGGCCACTCATGGTGCTGGCCTCCATCACGGGCATCGCGGTGACGAGCGAATATATCGAGACCTATCTGCATTCGGACCGCTCGGCGCTGGCCTCACTGACGATCCTAGGGCCTGCGGTACTCGTCGGGCTGATCAGCGCGGCCCTCTCGGTGCTGGCGCCGGCGCTCTATCTCTTCCGCTGGCGGGTGGCCGAGAACTCCCTGAAATTCCTCGGTATCTTCGGCTTTGTGGTGCTGCTCACCTTCTGGATCTTCTCTGCGGCGCTGGCGGGCTCGAACCTGCTGCTGCTGAAGCTAAACATCGTGACCACGCGCACGCCGTTCTTCCCGCCGAGCTTGGCAACCGCGGGCTCGTTCCTCATCTTCCTGATCTGGGGGACCTATGCGCTGCTGGGGCGCAGGCGTGCGGCCAGCGCGGCGGCGGGGCAATAGGGGTGAGTGGGGCGGCTGGCTGCGCTAGCGCGCGGTGTGAGCGAAGAGGTCCGCATAGACGACCGATTCGAGCTGCTGGCCCGCGTCAAAGCCGTCGGGGCCTAGCTCGCGCCCGATGCCCATGAGCTGCCGCCGGCGCTCGGTAAGGTCGAGGATGGGATTCGCGATGCTGGGGTCCTCGGCATACCAGGGCGAGACGCTGAGGAACTCGCCGAGGAGCGGGCGGCCTGTCGCGGGATCATGGTGGGTGTCCACGCCGACATAGGTGTGCTCGCGCGTGGGCAGCGGCGTGGGCGTGTCGCGGCGGATGGCGATGCTGGTCTGCCCATCGAAGCTGATATCGAAGAGATTTCCCGTCTGCATGGGGCAGATGTTATAGCGCAGGTTGGGATATTCCGGCTGGAGCGAGCCCAGCGTTGCAGTGAGCCATTCCTGCGGCTGCCACTGGCCCGAGCCACGGGCATAGCCTGCCCATGGGCCATCGTTGGCGTCGGGCTGGGCGACTATCTCAGCGCCATGGTCGTTGAGGTGGCGCACATAGGCAGGCGTAAAGGCGTCGAGGCTGATGGCGACGCCGATGCGGCCGGCCGCAGTCTGGAATACGCGCACATCTTCGAGACGGCCGGCGGTGAGATCGAGCGTCTTGCGATCGCTCTCGGTGAGGAAGACCTTATCCGTGCGCCCCAGCAGGCGCCCATCGGGCCCGAAGAGGAGCGCGGTGTTATAGACCTCTGGGCCTGTTGGCACATAGGTCCAGCGCGCGCCCGCGCGGCCCCACGCCGCGATCTCTCGCGGATCTTCGGTGCGGCGGACATGAGGGGCGATGGTGCCAGCGATGATGTGGGTGCGGTGCCTGCGCGCCTGGCGGGCGAGGGTCTCGACGAAGGGACGGTAGAGCGCGTCAGTCGAGGCCAGCAGGAGTGCGCGCGTGGGTGAGACGCCGCCCCACTGGCGCATGACGCGTGTCATCCGGTCGGCGCTGCCCGCCGCGAGCAGGCCCATAGCCACCTGTGACTGCGGCAGATAGCGGCGCGCCACGGCCACACCCAGGCTGGCGCCCGCTAGCGCCACGCCCAGCCAGGGTCTGCGCGACGTGACGAGCCCCGCCAGCGCCAGGCCGAGCGCCGTGCCGGTTCCCGGTGGGCGGCGCGCCAGGATGCCACGTGGGCCCACCAGTGCGCCGGGGAGGCCGAGCACCTCGGTGAGCACGAGGAGATTGGGCCGCTGCGGGTCGAGGTGCGAGACAGCCAGGCCGACGATGCGCTCGAGCTCGGCGACCCAGGTGGCCTCGGAGCGTGTCGCGCGCAGATCGATATGGTTGCCCACGGCGATGGCTCGCACCAGTGCGCCGGGGGAAGCTGGCTCGTCACTCATGGGCTCAAAAACTCCTACGACGCCGTCGCAGCCATGGCGCGCTTGTGACGCGCGTATGAGGCCTCGGCCGTGCCGATAGTGGCCAGGGCCAGCACGAAGTGAATCGCGCCGAGCCACCAGGGGAAGCCATTCTTGGCGAGTCCCTGTGCGATGCCGACCCCAGCGAGGGCCAGGCCCGCCACAAACGTGCCCATCATGAGGCCGATCGTGCCGCCGCGCACCATGCCCTGCATGAGGCCAAGCGCCCACACCGCGACGATGAAGCCTAAGCCGAGAAACATGTGGAGGAGCGACGGCACGAACGTTTGCCCGGCCCAATAGCTGATGCCAATGAGCAGCTCGAGCAGAAAGAGCAGACGCACGATGATAATGAGCACGCGCGCGGTCATCGGAAGAACTCCTCTACAAAAGGTGACGCGTAGGCCGCCCACCCAGCCACACAAAACCAGCCACAGAATGACAGACCATAGCATAGCGCCTTTGCGCCTGGTATGCGTGCTGCCATCGCAAGGCCCAGGTGGATACCGGGTGAGCGCCATTTGCCGCCGACCACGTTGGTGTGCGCGATATGGTATAACTGAGATGGACGATGGTGAGACGTATCACCTATCGTGACGAGAGAAATCTCTCCGAGATATTGCGTGTTGATATCCACAGCGTGAAAGACGTACCCCTTTATGTGCACGCTCGCCATGCTGCGGGTGGGCAGGAGACGCGCGGCTCACGAAGGACTGTGAGCTCGCATGGCATAGCGATCCCCGTGGCTGAATCCCACATCCGAGCGCATTAGTCGCGGGGGCATCAGGTCTTGCTGAGTGGTGTTTAGGTGAGCGCACGCGCGTGGCGTGCCACTCAAGGAAGCATTTATCTATGTCACATCACGTGACTCATGCAGACAATGGGGCTCATCATGGCAACCGGACGATTTCCTCAGAGATCGCGACAATGGCTCGGCCAGGCGATCTTTGACCCGCTGCGGGC
>DASWAC010000019.1:0-10497 GCA_036391335.1 Ktedonobacterales bacterium | reverse complement strand
GCCACGATCTCGCGCATGCTGATGCGGTGAAAGTCAAAGCGCTGGCAACGCGACACCACCGTCGGCAGCACCTTATGCGCCTCGGTCGTGGCCAGCACAAAGATGATATGCGGCGGCGGCTCCTCCAGTGTCTTGAGCAGCGCATTGAATGCCTGGGTGGAGAGCATATGCACCTCGTCCACCACATACACCTTATAGTGACCACCACTGCCAAGCAGATTGACCGTCTCGCGCAGATCCCGGATGTTATCAACGCCAGTATTCGAGGCAGCGTCGATCTCTATCACGTCAGGCGAGCGACCGGCGGTAATTTCGCGGCAGGACACACACTCGTTGCAGGGTTCGCCGTTCTGCGGATTAGCGCAGTTGACTGCCTTGGCGAGCAAACGCGCTGAGCTGGTCTTGCCAGTGCCGCGCGGGCCGCAGAAGAGATAGGCGTGAGCCAGTCGCCCCTCGCGCACGGCGTTGAGCAGCGTGCGCGTGATGGCCTCCTGACCAATAAGGTCGGAGAATGTCTGCGACCGCCATTTGCGGTAAAGCGATTGTGATGCCATAGCTCGCCTCAAGAAAAGATATGTGACAAAGAAGTGCCGTCTCTATTGTATTCCACAAGCATAAGACGAAGAAGGATCCGTGCCAGATGCGTATACGGAAGAAGGTGCCACGGATGTCGAGGCATTGGGTATGTCACAAGGGCTCTGTGTATGTCCGGAGGGGAGGTAACGCAAGGGGAAAAATGTGGTCGTGCACCCACCATCGTCTCGTGTGGCTGGCTCCGCGTGCCACTCCAGCTCAGACCCGGCGATCCCGCGGCACCCAGAGAGGCCCACTTACCGCTGCTTCCTTCCGGACCTGACGGGGTTCGCAAGCATCTGCCGCGCGGGGACCGAGCCCTGAAACCGCCGAGCCCCTTGGCGCTAAACCTGCCATCACTCGCGCTGGAGTGGTGGGTGCTCGTTGTGGCGCGCACAACTGCCTAGTGATTGTACGCCACACGCGCCGCGAGGTCAAAGTCGTGTGACTCATCCACGCCAGCAGCCATCACCCGCTATGAGGTATAGTGAGCGCGCCGGGCGATCCCAACACGAAGGCGGTCGCACCCGCACATCGCACCCGCACATCGCACGCGCACGAAGGAGCACGACTGTGGAAGAACTGCTGGGCCATATCTCTGGCCAGACTGGCCATTCCCCCGATCTCTTGCAGAGCGGACTCCCCATCATCTCCGGCTTCCTCAAGAACAAGCTGCCGCCCGAGGCGGGCTCGGCCATAGATGGCGTGTTGGGCCAGCATCCCGCCGTGCCGGGTGTGCAAGACGTGAACGACTCGCAGGGGCTGACCACCTTCCTCAACCAGCACACGGGCATCCCAGCGCCGGTGGCGGCGCTGCTCGTCGCGGGGGTGCTCAATGTCCTCAAGGACCGCCTGCCCGCTCCCTATAATGGGATGGTCGGCACGCTGGCCGGCGCGAGTGCGGCGGGCGGCATCCTTGGCGAGCTTGGCAACCTCTTTGGCAAGCATTAGTCGCGGTAGCCGGCCTGTGTGTGAAGGATGAGGTGCAAGACCTCATTTCTCCGGCCGCTCGCCTGGCCACAGTCTGGTCTGACGAGAGCGCCGCATCAGAGCAATTCACGAATCTGTGACATAGGGCTGTGACTGCTTGTGATACAATACTTCCGACTCTCTCCCAGGTGTTCGCTTGGCTCGTTTGCTATGCGCGCGACGCGAACTTCTGCACGATGGCGGGATGCGGCTTGGAGCACATGGCATGGATGACCAGCGAACGGCGCTGAGTGGGGATCTTGAAACCTTATCGCTTGCGAGTGTCTTGAAGATGCTCTCGCTCGGAGACCGCACGGGCTATCTGCGCGTGACCTCGGGTCCCGAAGAGATCATGGTAACCTTGCTGCATGGCCAGCTCGCCGCGGTGGATGAGCCAAACCAGCCTCCCCTAGACCTCATGCTCGCCCTTCGCTTGCTAGAGCGCATCGAAGAGAGTCAGGCCATGCAGGTGCGCCAGATGGCGGGAAATAACCACGCCGCCATGATGACCCTGATGATGCAGAACCAGCTCATGACCCCCCAGGAAGTGCAGCGACGCGTCGAGCACAGTGTCATCACCCCGCTCAGCCGCTCCATGCGCTGGACATCCGGGCAGTTCACCTTTCGGCCTGATCCCGCGCCGATGTTTGCCGTCATCCCTCAAGTGCAGCCGATGGTGGTGGACTACGCCATCCTCGAAGCAAACCGCCTCGCCGACGAGCAATCGCAGCAAGACCACACCATACGGCTGCCCCGGCAGGCCGTGCCACGCTGGCGGCCCGAGACGCCCTCGCTCGTGGAGGGGCTCGCGCTCAGCACGGATGACATGCAGGTGTTGCGCCTGGCGAATGGACAGCTGAACATCAGGGCCATCGCGCACGCGTTGATTTTGGCCGAGAGCCAGGTCGCCGAGATCGTGGTGCGCCTGCTCGACATGAACATGGTGGAGCTCGTTGACCTCGAGCTCGAGATGGCGCTGGCGCAGCATCTCGCGGCGATCATGGATGAAACCCGGGGCGAGCTGGCCCGGCATGTGCGCCTGCCTGTTGACGAGCGGCTCAAGCTGCTGGTGCGCGTGCTGACCCTCGCCTCGAACCGGCTGCTGACGCATCACGCCTTTTACGCGCGTGACCTGCGCGGGCGCGGCGAGGTGCGCCGGATCGAGATCACCCGCCATCTCGACGCCACGTTCGAGCCCATCCTCGCCTCGATCCGCAAGCAATTTCCTCGCATGGATAGCATCGTGAGGATCGAGAGTGGCGCCATAGACGCCACCGACCTCGAAACACTCCACAAGGTCGTGCGCGGCAGCGAGCTGATGGAGTGCTATTGCGACGCCGCGATCATGCAGTCGCAGCTATTGCAGGTCATCTTCGAGCGCGTGCTCGACGACGAGCTGGGGCATTCCTCGGCGGCTGAGCAGCTCGACGGTGGCTGGAATGACTTTACGCGTGAGTTAGACTATGAAATAGCACGCTTACTTGGACGCGACAGCCGCATAAATGCATAGCTGCTCGCGGGATTGCTCACCCATGAAGGATATGACCGCCAACTCAAGACCAAGGATCAGAAAGGAACGGACGCCGTGATACACCCGCTCGTGCTTGTTGTAGATGACAGCCCGACCGTGCGGAAGATCGTCGAGATCGCATTGCAGCGAGCGGGCATCGAGGTCGTTATGGCCTCTGATGGGCTGAGCGGCCTTTCTTTGATTAATGAGCGTCAACCGGACCTTATTCTCCTGGATATTATGTTGCCACGCATGGACGGGTATTCTATATGTCAGGTAGTGCGTCGCAATCTTGCCTATCGTGATCTGCCCATCATCATGCTCAGTGGCAAAGACGGGCTCTTTGATAAGGTCAAAGGCCGGCTGTCAGGCTCGACTGACTATATCACCAAGCCGTTCGACACGAATGAGCTGGTCAACATGGTCATTCGCCATCTCGATACCCCGGCGGCACGTGAGCGGGCGATGAGACGTGATGCGCAGCGTATGCACTCACACTATTAGGCCTGAGAGGATCGCGTTGTCCTCGGGCAGGCGTCAAAAGGAGCCCGGGACATGGCACCAAAAGTGCTGGTCGTAGATGACAGCTGGACCGACCTCACCCTCATGACCTCGCCACTGCGTGAGGAGGGCTTCGAGATCATCACCGCCTCTGATGGCGACGAAGCCCTGGAAAAGGCCTGGCGCGAGCAGCCCAATGTCATTCTCCTCGATGTTGTGCTGCCCAAGCAAAACGGCTTCCAAGTGTGTCGTCGCCTGCGCGAGGCCGAGCAAAGCAAGAATATTCCTGTCATCCTGGTGAGTGGGAAAGATACCCCGATGGATCAGCGCTGGGGACTGCAGCAGGGCGCTGACTTCTATATCACGAAGCCTTTCAGCTCCGAGGATCTCATCGCGAAGGTCCGCAGTGTCATCGGGAACCGGCGGTAATGCCGCGCGGTCACCTGCGGAGGGAGTGAGCTCATGAATACCGGGCAAGCGGGACCCAAGCATGTTCTTTTCACGGTGCAGGGTGCGCCATGCGCGCTGCCCGCCGATGCCGTGCTGGGGGTCGAGCGCATCACCAGTGTCGCGCTGGTGCCCAACACGGTGGATTGGGTGCTTGGCGTCGTGCAGGCGCAGGGAAACATCGTCTCGGCGGTGGACTTCTCCAGCTTCTTGGGGATGCCGCCCACGCAGCCGACCCCGCAATCGCGGCTGATCGTGACCTCACGTGGCCCCATCACGGTGGGCCTGGTGGTCGACACCGTCGAGATGCGCGCCCTCGACGGCACACCGTCCCTAGGGCAGGGCATCATGCCCGAGTGGGCGCGACCCTTTGCCGGCGGCATGTTTGATCTCGGCGGCAAGCAGACCATTCTCTTCGATCCCGATAAGCTGCTCTTCAGTGATCGCATGAAGCATTATCGGGCTTGAGGCTTAAGATTGCCCCCTACCGCAATTTGGCGAACCTTGTACAATGGAGTAGCTGCGGTGTCACCTGGCCCTCCATGAGGAGGACGCCGCGTAGCCTCCATCTGTCATTCGTCTGCCGATCTTCAGAGAGGGCTGTTTTCATCTATGGCACGTGATATCGCCCGCCCACAAGGGGCGCGACCCGACAAGAATTACAACCGACAGCTCTCTACGCTGATGATATTGGCGATTCTTCTGCCTGCTGTGTTGATCATGCTGATGGGCGCCTATGCCACCTATCTGCTACCCCGCACCATCCTCTTCAATGGCTTCGACAGCCGGATGGCCACCTGGGGCATCACGCTGCTCGCGGCGGTGCTGGCAGCCACCGGGGTAGCAAGCTCATTGCAGCGCATGCGCTCCACCTATCGCAAGCGGGCCGTGAGCCTCGCGGAGGTCTTCGAGCAGATGACCAGTGGCAATCGTCAGGCGCGCGCCGAGCAAGGCGGCAACGACGAATTCGCCATGCTTGCCCTGGCCGCGAACCGGCTGCTGAGCAATGGGGTCTCGGCGGTGAATAGGGATCTCGGCGCCACGACCGATGTCGCCCAGCTGCAGGCGCAGATCGAGCGACTGATGCAAGATGTGAGCCTGCTCTCTGAAGGCGACCTGCGCGTGAAGGCCGAGGTAACTCCCGACGCGCTGGGTGTGCTGGCGGACTCATTCAACTATATGGCTGAAGAGCTGGGCAAAGTCGTGGGTAAGGTGCAGGCCACCGCCCTGCAGGTGACGAACGCGACCCGGCGGCTGCTCGCACGGTCCGCTGAGGTGTCGCACGCGTCACAGGCGGGCGCGGTGCAGGTGCGCCAGGCATTCGATCTGGTGGCCCAGCTCGCGGAGTTCGTGCAGCTCTCGGCGCAGAACTCGCTGACCACAGTGGAATCCGCCCGCGAAGCCCTCAATAGCGCCCAGGGTGGCCAGCAGGCGGTCGTGCAGTCCATCAGCGCGATCGGGCACATCCGCGACAATGTGCAAGAGACCTCAAAGAAGATCAAGCGCCTGGGCGAGCGCGCTCAGGAGGTCGGTGAGATCGTGCGCATCATCGAGGAGATCGCCGAGCAGACGAACCTGCTGGCCCTCAATGCCGCCATCCAGACCTCGATGCAGGGGGAGAACGGGCGGGGCTTCACCGACGCCGACGAGATTCGCTCCCTGGCGGAGCGCGCCGCCGCCGCGTCGAAGCGGGTGGGCATCATCGTGCGCACCATTCAGTCCGACACGCAAGACGCCATCGTCGCGATGGAGCAAAGCACGCAAGATGTCGTGCAGGGCTCGCGCCTCGCGGATGAGACGGGCCGCGCGCTGCAGAGCATCTTCATCTCGGTCGAGAAGCAGTCGCAGCTCTCGGAGACGATCGCCCGCGCCGCCAGCGACCGCACCCGCAACGCCGCCGACGTGGCCGCCGCTATGCGCCAGATCGCCGATATCGCCCGCCTCACCAATGAAGCGGTGCAAGAAACGACTGACGGCATCACCTATCTCGCCGACCTCTCCGAGCAGCTCCGCGCCTCCGTGGCGGCCTTCCGGCTGCCCGAGCAGATCGCTGAGCAGGAGGGGCTCATCCCGGCCACTGGGACGCGCTGGCAAGGTCAGCCGGGCGCCGCGCTCACTGATCCCGCTACGGGCGGTCCGTTTGGTGGCTATAGCCTGCCGACTGGCTCGGATGTCTGGGGCGGCACGACCGGGCAGATGCAACCACCGTATGTGGATCAGCAGTATCCCACGCCGCCCATTGGCGCCGAGCGAAGTACGCCATGGCCTCAGCATGAGCTGCCATAAATCTCTACGCGTCCCACGAGCAAGAATGAGCGTGACCGACTATGTCTGAGCCGCAGTTTGACACCTCCGCCATGATGGGCGGCTTCATCAATGAAGTCGGTGATTTCCTCAACCAAATCGGCGGGGCACTGGATCGCCTAGCGCAGCAGCCCGACGACAAGGATGCCCTGCGCGAGGCGTTTCGCTGCGCCCACACCATCCACGGCTCCGCGGCCATGATGGGCTTCGCGCCACTCAGTGAGCAGGCCCGTGCGCTCGAAGATCTCTTCTCGGTCGCGCAGCAGAGCAGTGGCGGCCTCAATGAGCCTATGCGGGTCTCAGCGCAGCAGGGGCTCCAGCAGATGAGCGAGATGCTTGGCGGCATCCAGGCGGGGCACACCGGCTCGCAGGCGGTGCCTGGGCCGGGCGCACAGTCGAAGGTTCCCGAGTGGCTGGCCGCCTTTGGTGATATGACGTCATCCTCCGGCCGGATGCCCATCGTGCAGCCTGGCGTGCTGGGTGGGCCGCCCGCGCTGAGCCCTGCCCCCGGACATGATGAGCCCACCGCGAAGATACCCATGACGATGCCCGCCGCCGGTGGGGATGCGCTCTCCGGCCAGGTGAGCCGGCTACGTGGGGTCGTCCAGCATATGCGTGAAGCCTCGCAGATCGTGGATCGTGAGCAGGGTGAGCTGCAGAGCTTTCTCGATGGCGCGCCAGATGCTATGCAGCGCCTCGAAGCCTGGGCGGGGCAGCAGATGGGCCTCGACCTGGCCTCCAGCCCCGACTCCGTGCGTCGCTTCCTGGCGCTCTCAGTGGTCTGGGTCACAGTCGCGCGCCTCAAGCGGATCGCCGCCATGCTCAACTCCACAGGTGTCGAGGCTAGTGAGTCCACTGACGAGCTGGAGCGCACACTGGGCGAGGTGCGCGCGACCATGGCGGCTCTGGGACCTCTCGCGGCGGCCGCCGCGACCAGCCCCAACGGCGCCGTCACCGCGACGGTTGCCCAGGTGCGCGTGGGGCCTGAGGCGCTCAGCCCGGCCGATCGCGCTGCCATCGAGGCCCAGGTGCGCGCCGAGCTGCGCCGTGAGCTAGAGCCCATAGTGCGGCAAGAAGTCATCGCCCAGGCCCAGCGCGATGTGGCAGCCCGCGTGACTGCGACGAGCGCGCCGATGGTGCCGGTCGCCGCCAGGCCACGCCAGATGGCCGTCACCGGTGAGCTCTCGCCTGAGGCGGCTGAGGTCTTCCGTGAGGAGGCCGGTGAGCACCTCCAGACGATCACCGAGGGCATCGCCAAGCTAGAGCGTACGCCCAACGACATGGAAACCATCAAGCTCATGCGCCGCGCGATGCACACGCTCAAGGGAGCAGCAGGCATGATGGGCCAGGGCGCTGTCGAGACGATCGCCCATAGCTCCGAGGACCTGCTCGACCTGATCGCCGATGGCAAGACGCCGCTCACTCCTGACATGCTGACGCTCTTCACCTCGACCTGCGAAGGGCTCGATGCGCTGGTGCGTGAGCGAGTGGGCAGCTCGGCCGAGGTGGAGAAGCTCGTGCGCTCGCTCACCGAGAGCTATAGCCGCGTCGTCAGTGGCGGCGCGGCGAGCAGCGCCGTGCGGGCGGCGCGTGGCTCCACGGTGGTGCCAGCGGGGACTGGCGCGCCGAAGTCTGACCCGGGCGACGAGAGCGCCCTCTATGTGCGGTTGCAGCTGGGCAAGCTCGACGAGCTCGTCACGCTCTTTGGCGACATCCTCGTCAGCCGCTCGATCGTAGAGGACCGCTTCCGGCGCATCTCGATCCTGGCCACCGAGACCGGCCAGGTGGGCGAGCGCCTGCGTGAAGTGGGCGGGCAGCTCGAAGGAAAGCTGGAGACCGCGGCGCTGCCGAGTGGCCGCATGTCCCGCCTGCCAGACCTCAACGGCACGCCCGACGCGGGCCGCTATCGCCAGCCGCAGCAACCCGCCCACGCGAACGAGTTCGACGAGCTGGAGCTCGACCGCTATAACGAGCTGCACCTGCTCTCGCGCGGGTTGGGCGAGGCCGTAGCCGACATCGTCACCCTCAATCATGATCTCGATACCGCCATGCGCGAGGTACAGACAGCCTTCGAGCGCGAGGGACGCGTGAGCACGACCTTCCAGGAGCGCCTGCTCAAGGCTCGCCTGGTCTCGCTACGCTCGCTGGTGCCGCGGCTCTATCGCGCGGTGCGCCAGGCAGCCGAGGCCGAGGGCAAGGAAGTCGAGCTCTTCGTTGAGGGCGCCGATACCGAGGTTGACCGCAAAGTCATCGAGGATATGGAAGCCCCACTGATGCACCTGGTGCGCAACGCCGTGGTGCATGGCATCGAGAAGCCGGGAGACCGTGACAAGAAGCGCAAGCCCCACAAGGGCAGTGTGACGCTGGCAGCCACCTATGAGGGCAACCAGGTCGCCATCTCCATCCGCGACGACGGCGCGGGCATCGATCCGGAAAAGATCAAGGCCGCCGCAATCTCGCGCGGAGTGGTCGCGCCCGACAAGCAGCTCTCCGATCGCGACGCGGTGAACCTGCTCTTCCATCAGGGGATGAGCACGGCGGAGGTGCTGACGGAGCGCGGTGGGCGTGGGGTCGGCCTCGACGTAGTGGCCGGCGCCGCCGCGAAGCTGCATGGCACCGTCGAGGTGGATTGGGAAAAGGGCCGAGGCAGCGTCTTTACGATGCGCTTCCCGATGTCGCTGCAGATCGCGCGCGCGGTGCTGGTGCGCGTCGGCCCGCAGCTCGCCGCCATCCCCATGAGCGCGGTCGAGCGCATCGCCCGGCTGGAGCAAAAGACGTGGTCGGGGGGCGAGTCGCCGAGTGTCCAGCTAAATGACGAGCGCGTGCCTGTCGTGCATCTGGCGAGCTATCTGCACGTGAATCCCGCACCGCTTGGCGTGCGCACGCCGGTGCTCTTCATCATGGTCGGCGGGAAGCGACGAGCGCTGCTGGTGGATAGCATCGCCAGCCAGCAGGAAGTCGTCTTGAAGCCGCTGGGCTCGCATCTGCGCGATGTGCCCGGCGTCTCTGGTGCCGCCGTCATGGGTAACGGGCAGGTAGTGGTCATCCTCGATCCAGGCGAGCTGCTCAGCCGCGCGCCACAGCATCCGGTGGCCTTGGGCGAGCCCGTGTGGCAGGTGACTGCGGGGCCTATACTGACCCAGCAGCCAACGGTCCCGCTGGGCAGTCCGGCGCTCTCGAATCAGCCGACCTTGCAGCTGCCGGATATGCCGATGGGCGCGGTGTCGCCGGGCTCAGGCGTCTTCCCGGCGGCGGCAGGCATGCCGCAGGGGTCCGGGACCTTCTCGGCCAGCCAGGTGACGCGATCATATGTGCTGGTGGTGGATGACAGTCGCAGCGTGCGCCAGGTGGTCTCGAATGAGCTCAAGGCCAGCGGGTGGGAGACACAGGAAGCCCGCGACGGCCTCGAAGCGCTGGAGATCGCGACGGCCCGCGTGCCTGCGGCCGTTCTGCTGGATATCGAGATGCCCCGCATGGATGGCTATGAGCTGATCTCGGCCATTCGCGGGAATCCACGGTTCGCCCACCTGCCGCTGATCGTGCTGACGACCCGCGCGGCTAAGAAGCACAGCCAGCGCGCCTTCCAGCTGGGTGCCGACGACTACATCGTGAAGCCCTATCCCCGGCAAGAGCTGCTGGAGAAGATCGACCGGCTGGTGCGTGCGCGGGCGGGTCAGGGCTGATCTGGCGGGAGGCGCCGTAATGCTGTCAGGGCGTGAGCGCGCGGCCATGCGCTGGGAGGCCCGCGAGTCGTTGCTGCGTCACCAGCTGGAGCGCGTGGAAGAGCACCTGCGCGCGATTGGTGAGCCCAGTGGCCAGCGCGATGTCGAGCGCATCGAGCGCCTGAGACGGGAGCGGGAGGATCTGCTGGCGAGCCTGACGGCGCTGGGACCGAATCCTCGCTCGAAAATGGGGTGACACGCAGGCTCGAACGTCGTATAGTGGGCTGGCGGTCATTCGCGCTCGCGGCGGAGTCACGGCCTGGCGGTGGTCGCTTCGCCAGGATGCTGTGGCCGCGGGATTGGTCTCATCTCGAGCTGCCCCAGAAGGTGTGCGCTCTTTGCTCCCAGGAGGCAATATGGCAGGCAAGAAGAAGGATTCCCAGGTCTGGGCCCCAAAGATGGCATCGCTGGTCATCGCCTGGGCCATCATCGGCGGGATCGCCTATTTCGGCATCGCCAAGAAGATGGTTG
>DASWAC010000018.1:0-14123 GCA_036391335.1 Ktedonobacterales bacterium | reverse complement strand
TGTCTCCGCCAGGACGACTGCCACTCGCTGCGGGGCGCTCACGGCGTCCGCCGGGCTGCCATCCACTACTAGGGCGAGAATCTCGCTGCTGCCCTCGGTGCCGTTGTATCCGAGAAAACGTGTCGGCGGCAGGCTCTTGCTGATGCTGGTCCATATGTGTTCTTCCTCTGCGCGCACGAATCCCGCTGCCTGCCGGGCGGTCTCCTGCTGGCGCTGCATCGCGCTGTCGAAGCCGATGCGGTCCACCGTGAAGCCCTGGTCGTTTGCCAGCTCTTCGGTGAGCTCCAGCGGGAAGCCGTGAGTGTCATAGAGCTTGAAAGCCAGCTCACCAGGCACTATCTTGCTGCCCTCACGCTTGAGGCTCTCCAGCTCGCGCGCGAGCAGCTGGAGCCCCCGGGCCAATGTTTCACTAAACTTCTTCTCCTCGACACTCAGCACATCTATGATGCGCTGGCGCCGCTGCTCCAGCTCGGCATAATGCCCCTTGAAGAGCTCGATCACCGTATCCGCTGCCTCCGCGAGGAAGGGCCCCTCGATGCCGAGGAGTCGCCCGTGGCGCACAGCGCGCCGCAGCACCCGGCGGAAGATGTAGCCGCGTCCCTCGTTGCCCGGCAGCACGCCATCAGCCGCCAGGAAGACGAGCGCCCGCCCATGATCCGCGATCACGCGCAGCGAGCGGTCATGCTCGGGATTCTGCCCATACGTCGTGCCCACCAGCGCGGCGAATTTCTCGATGACGGGGCGAAAGAGGTCCGTATCGTAGATGGACGCCTTCCCCTGCAGCACCATGCTCAGGCGCTCCAGCCCCATGCCAGTGTCAATGTTCTGCTTCTTCAGCGGCGTCCGCGAGCCATCCTTCGCCTGCTCATATTGCATGAAGACGAGGTTCCAGACCTCCAGGAAGCGATCGCAGCGATCGCAGCCCGGCGCGCAATCCGCGTTGCCACAGCCATGCTCGACCCCACGATCGAAATAGATCTCGGAGTCCGGCCCGCATGGACCCGACTCCCCAGGCGGTCCCCACCAGTTATCGTTGAGACGGGTGATGGTTTCCGGGTCGACGCCCGCGACTTCGTGCCAATAGCCTGGTGATTCCGCGTCATCTGGGTGGACGGTGGGATAGAGACGGTCGGCGGGCAGGCCATAACCCTTGGTCAGCAGCTCCCATGCGTAGCCGATGGCCTCGCGCTTGAAGTAGTCGCCGACGGAGAAATTGCCGAGCATCTCGAAGAACGTGAGGTGCGACGCGTCGCCGACCTCGTCGATATCCGTCGTGCGAAAGCACTTCTGCACAGAGGTCAGCCGCAACGCGGGCGGCTGGGTCCTGCCCAGGAAGTAGGGGATCATCTGTTGCATGCCAGCGGTGGTCAGCAGCACGGTGGGATCATCGTGCGGGATGAGTGAGGAGCTGGGCAAGCGATGATGCTGGCGACTCTCGAAGAATGCGACAAAGCGAGCGCGAATCTCGGCGCCGCCCCACCCCGGTGGCGACCACTTCTTGGCCGAGCCGGACCGCTTCGCGGACATAGACAAACCTCTTACGCACAACAGGTACACACAACATGGGGGCAAACAGGAAAAATCGCTCGCGAGTCTCCTCACGAGCGTGGGAAGCCGGCGCCTGCGAGGCACACGCCCCCGCAATGGTACCAACGCATTATATGCCTGTGCCGCCACGCCCCGCAACACAAGGGCCATGGGCGCATGCGGTCGGAGGGGGCTGGCTCACACCGAGCCATGGAGCACAAGCTATGAAACACTCTGCCAGGGACAGTGGTCACCTGGCACGTGCGAACGAGCGGAGCCAGCGTGGCCTAACGGGCGCCCACGAGCTCGGGCTCACGCTCACGCGCGGCGAGCAAGCGGCGAAGTGCGGTGGGGGCGTGACCGGCTTGGCGATCAGCTGAGGCGGGATGCCACTCGATCAAGTCGGAAATGTCGTTGAGAGACAGGTCAAGGGTCTGGGCAACGCCGGTTGAGGCGATATAGTCCAGGCGTAGGCCGCCGTTAGTCGTTTCCGCTATGCTAAAGCTTTGCGCGTCCACCAGATCGAGGACTCGCCCGACGGCGCAGAGAATGCGCTCATGTGTCACGATGCCCATAGTCCTGTGTATACCTCCTCGCCTCAGCGTAGCTAGCTGAAAGCGTGCATTGAGTTGTGGGCTTCCTCGCCCAGTGTTGGAGTGTACCATGCGCTGTGGCCGATTTCAAGGGCACTAGGCCGCGCCACGGTCACGCGGGTATCACAGAATAGGCAGCAACCGGTTTGCCGCCTCCTCGTGAGAGCGCGAGCGGACTTCCTTGCCTGGGCCATCTCGTAGATGCCGGCCACCATCCACGTTGTATCGCGCGAGCATGAGCGGCAGCTAAGGATTCGCTGAGAATCCTCTCAAGCTATGCTCCATACACAAGCTGGCGACCGGCTCGCAGCCGCCTGCGCGCAGTTCGTTGGTTATCCATCGCATGACCGTGCCCACCCACGACGAAGCCGGGCAGCGCGAACGCCACCCGGCCTCTGTGCGCCCAGGCTGACGGCTAATTGCCGCGTTGGTCGGCCACCAGACGGCGCAGCACCGTCTGCAAGATGCCACCGTTGCGGTAATAGGTGATCTCGATCTGGCTATCGAGACGCGCGATGGCTGTGATCTGACGCGTCTTGCCGACCTCATCGCGCACGTTGATGACCACCTCCTGGCGGGGGCTCAGCTCGCCAGAGATGCCCACGATGTCGAACGTCTCACGCCCCGTGAGCCCGAGTGACTCGCGAGTCTCGCCGGGCTTGTATTGCAGCGGGAGGATGCCCATGCCCACCAGATTGCTCCGGTGGATGCGCTCGTAGCTTTCGGCCAGCGCCGCACGCACACCTAGCAGCAGCGGACCCTTCGCGGCCCAGTCGCGCGAGCTGCCTGAGCCATATTCCTTGCCTGCCAGCACGAGCAGTGGCGTGCCTGACGCCTGATAGGCCATCGAGGCGTCGTAGATGGTCATCACCTCATTCGTGGGCAGGTAGAGTGTCCAATAGCCCTCTTTGTCTGGCGTCAGCGTGTTGCGCAGGCGGATATTCGCGAAAGTGCCGCGCATCAGCGCCTCGTGATTGCCCCGGCGCGCGCCATAACTATTAAAGTCGCGCTGGGACACGCCGTGCTCCAGCAGATACTTCCCGGCGGGGCTGCTCGGCGGGATGGAGCCTGCTGGCGAGATATGATCCGTGGTGACCGAGTCGCCCACCGAGAGCAGCACACGACCCCCGATGATGTCACTCACCGGCGCGGGCGTATCGCTGAGCCCCTCGAAGAATGGCGGCTTGCGCACGTATGTGGACTGTGGGTCCCACTCGAAGAGGCCAGAGCCCGCCGTAGCGACCGGCAGCGCCTTCCAGTGCTCGTCACCGTCGAAGATCTTGGAATACTCCTTGGTGAAGATCTCCGGCTTGACCACCCGCGCCAGCGTCTCACTGACCTCCTCTTGCGTCGGCCAGATCTCGCGGAGCATGACGGGTTTCCCATCCTTATCGGTGCCAATAGGCTCGGCAGTCAAGTCCACGTCCACGCGACCGGCCAGCGCGTAGGCTACCACCAGAGGCGGCGATGCCAGGTAGGCCGCCCGCGCCTGCGGATGCACACGCCCCTCGAAGTTGCGATTCCCGCTGAGCACCGCCGCGACGACGAGATCATCCTTTGTGATGGCCTCGGCTACCGGCTCATCCAAGGGGCCGCTATTTCCGATGCAAGTAGTACAACCATAGCCGACAGTGTAGAATCCAAGCTGGTTTAGCGGCTCTGTCAGCCCAGAATCGTTGAGATAGTCAGTCACGGCGCGCGAGCCAGGGGCGAGACTGGTCTTCACATAGGGATGCGTCTTCAGGCCGCGCTCGGCGGCTTTCTTCGCCAGCAGACCCGCCGCCAGCATCACTGAGGGATTCGACGTATTCGTGCAGCTCGTGATGGCGGCGATCACGACCGAGCCATCTCGCACGCGCTCGGTGGCGCCGTTGACGGTGACATCGGTCCCGCGCTCGTCACCAGGCAACTGATCGGCGAAGGCCGCGGCGAAGTTCGCCCTCACCTCGGGGAGCGCGACGCGATCCTGCGGGCGGCGAGGCCCCGCCATGCTGGGGACGACGGTGGCGAGGTCGAGCTCTAGCAGCGTGTTGAACTCCGGGGTCGGGTCGTCGTCGGTGCGGAAGAGGCCCTGCTCTTTGGTATAGCGCTCGACGAGATCCACCAGCTCGGCGGGGCGTCCTGTCAGCCGCAGGTAGCGCAAGGTCTCGTCATCCACCGGGAAGATGCCCGATGTCGCGCCATACTCAGGGGACATATTCGAGATGGTCGCGCGGTCGGCCAGCGAGAGCGCACTCAACCCGTTCCCGCAGAACTCGACGAAGCGCCCGACAACGCCCACCTTGCGCAGCATCTGCGTGACTGCCAGCACCAGGTCCGTCGCGGTCGCACCCTCGGGCAGCTTGCCAAAGAGCCGCACCCCGACGACCTCGGGGGTCAGCAGGTAAAGCGGCTGACCCAACAGCACCGCCTCGGCCTCGATGCCACCGACACCCCAGCCGAGCACACCCAGGCCATTGACCATGGTAGTGTGCGAGTCGGTGCCCACCAGTGAGTCGGGGAAAGCGATCGCCGTCCCATCTGGACCCTCGCGGGTCTGCACGACCTTGGCGAGATACTCCAGGTTCACCTGGTGCACAATCCCCATGCCCGGCGGCACAACACTGAAATTCTTGAAGGCCTGCTGAGCCCAGCGCAACAGCGCATAGCGCTCGCCATTGCGCTCATATTCACGGGTCACATTCATGGCATAGGCGTTCGAGGCGCCAAAGACATCTACCTGCACCGAGTGATCAATAACCAGATCGGCGGGCACCAGCGGATTGATTCCCGCCGGATTGCCGCCCATGACCCTCACCGCATCGCGCATGGCCGCGAGGTCCACCACGGCGGGGACACCGGTGAAGTCTTGCAGCAGCACGCGCGCGGGCAAGAAGGGGAACTCCTCCGGCTCACCTCGCTGTGGGGTCGCGCCGGGACGCCAGCGGGCCAGGGCGACTACCTCGGCCTCGCTGACGAGCGCCGGATCGAGATCCGTGTTGCGCAGCGCGTTTTCCAGGAGGACACGCACGGTAAAGGGCATCTTGTCGAGCGCGAGGTGCGTCTGGCCGGTCAAGGCGCTCAGGCGATACATCGCGACGGATCCAGCGGCGGTCCGCATGGTCTCACGGGCGCCAAAGGCGTTGCGGAGGGAAGACATCGGTGGCTCCTCATATGCGGGAACACAAAGCGTGAGCGCTGGCAGCGGGGGTAGCACCTTGTGCCAGCGCTATCAAGTATAGTCGGTCGAGCATTCAACGAGGGAATGCTCCCTATTGATTTTCCCGATAGGAGAGGATGCGGTGTCTCGCCGCGCCGCTCACGACCAGCGGAAAGCCCGCACCGAGAGCAACAGCGCCGCCACCGTCCACACGCCCAGGATGAGCAGGTCGGTCTGAACGGCAGCAAATCCCGCGCCATTATTGACGATGAGACGCAGCGCATCATTGATATAGCTCAGCGGCATCACCTGGATGATGGGGGTGAGGAAGGCCGGCGCGCTCGACGTGGGGAAGTAGGATCCCGCGAGGAACATCATGGGGAAGCTGATGAGCATGCTGATCGTCTGCGCCACTTCCTGACTCCGCGCGAACGCGCCAATCACGAAGCCGATCGAGAGCATCGCGAGGGCGCCCAGCGCCACGACTGCCCCTAGTGCGAGCCAGCTGCCGACGACCTGCACCCCAAAGATCACCTTCGCTACGACCAGGAGCAGCGCGCCCTGGGCCAGCGAGAGGAGGACTCGCGCCGAGACCTGCGCGCCAATGAGCACGGAGGGCCGCAGCGGGGTTGCTGCAAGCCTGCGCAGCACGCCTTCCTTTCGCCAGGCCACGAGGATGGTGCCGACAGTCAGGTTGGCCCACATGAGCAGCGAGCCAAGCATGCCCGGTGTCAGCCAGTCAATCTGCCGCAGCGCGCGCACACTCACCGCCTGCTCGCTCAAAGTTACCGACTCCGGCCGGCCACTCATGCCAGCGTTGATCCCCTGCACGATGGATTGCACCGCCATGCGCGCGATGGCCTGGGTCACTGGATTACTCTGGTCGTAATAGACCCGCAATGCGCCGTGGCCCTGGGTCATGTCTGTCGCGAAGCCTGGGGTGATCACCAGCACCGCATCGCGCTTCCCCGTGCGCAGCGATTGCAGCTCGGCATCTTCAGCGCCCGTGTAGAGATTGAGCGACTTGGTTGCCTTGAGAGATTGCGCGAGCTGTGTGGAGATAGTCGAGCCGTCTTGGTCCACCAGCCCCAGGCGCAGTTTCGGCGAGTTATTCGAGCCAAAGAGCCAGCCAAAGACGAAAATGGAGATGAGCGCCAGCCCGAGGCTCGTGGCCAGCAGCACCCTGTTGCGCCCGAGCATGCGCAGACTTGCCCCGAGCGTTGCCCAATATGCCTTCATGCGTGAAATCCTCCCCGATATCTGATGTTTTGCGTAGAACAGCTCACATCACTGGCCTACGTCTGGTTGCCCTCACTCCCCGCCCCTCTGGGGAGCCCGGAGCACATGGGCATTCTGGGGCCCTCAGGGCCCCTCACCGTGCTCCGGCATCTCAGTGCTGAGAGGGGCAGCTTTGATAGGCGCTCTTAGTCGCGCAGGCCCCGCCCGGTGAGCTTGAGGAAGACATCCTCTAGCGTGGGGGCATATACCTGGAGCTGCTCCATCCTCGTCCCGTGGCTGGCAGCGAGCTGCAGCAGCGCGATGATGGTCGCGTCGAGACTCGTCGTGTAGATGAGCGCGCGATCCGCGCTCTCGCGCGCATCCGTCACCCCAGGCAACGCGCGCACCTGCGCGAGGGAGATAGACGGCATGCGTCCGCACTCGATGGTCGCGCTTGCCCCCAACATGCCGATCAGTCCGGCGGGAGTGTCTTCGGCGATGATCTTCCCCGCTTCGAGGATGGCGATGCGGTCGCACAGGGTCTGCGCTTCATCCATGAAGTGGGTCGTCAGGATGATCGTTTTCCCGCGCTCACGCAGGCTCAGCACGGTATCCCACAGCATGCGCCTGCTCTGCGGATCCAGTCCCGACGTCGGCTCATCGAGGAAGAGCAGCGTGGGATCGTTGACCAGCGCGAGAGCCAGCGCGAGCCGCTGCCGTTGCCCGCCAGAGAGGTCTTGTGGACGCGTCCCCGCCTTCTCTTCGAGCGCGACCTCGCGCAGCAGCGTGTCCGGGGCGATCGCAGTGGGATAGAAGGAGCCAAAAAGCGCCAGCGTCTCGCGCACAGTGAGCTCGGCAAAGAGTGATGTGGATTGGAATTGCACACCGATGCGCGTTTGCACGGCTCGGCGGTGACGCCTGACATCCAGCCCATCCACGATGATCTCGCCCGCATCCGGCCGGCGGATGCCTTCGATCATCTCGAGTGTTGTCGTCTTGCCGGCGCCATTCGGGCCAAGGATGCCGAAGATCTCACCCCGGCGAATGGCAAAGCTGACATCATCCACCGCGTGGTGACGCCCATAGCGCTTGATCAGGTTGCGCACACGCACGATGTGCGCCTCTGGTCCCTCGCTCGCCGACTCCGCCAGCTGCGTGGCCTGGTCTAGTGATAACTTCATCGAACGATACCTCCTCATTGCGGCACACTTCTTGCGGCACAGTGGCCACCCAGGCTAAAGCTCTTGCTCCGCCGCATGACCACAGAGTAGCTGCCAAAGCGCCGCGACCGCGCGTGCCACAAGTCACGAGTCGGGTCACGTGTTCCGCGGGGGCCAGCCATGACGTATGGCATGGGTAGGAGCGGGGAAGGAGGTGACTTCTGGCACGGGCCATCTCGCATGGGGTGGTGCGTATAATGAGGAGAAAGAGACCATCTCCCCTGGCTCATAGGCTGACGGCATGGAGGTGTCTGGTAGGAGAGCGGACCGTGGCAACGACAGTGAATTGTGAAGACGTGCGAGAGCCTGCTGTGCATGGTGAGCCGGTAATCAGGCGTAAGGAGCCCATCCTCCTGAAAGGGCATCCTGGGGGCTCGTTGAGCTATCTCATGAACTGGATGGGATATGCCGCGGTGGTGACCGGCTACCTCGTGAGCCTCCTCACGGCGAGCCATCTGACTTTCGCCGGCGCGTTCTGGCTCACCGCGGGTAACGTTCTCTGGCTCGCGCTCTATACCATCATAGTCACGGGGAAGGTCAGTGATCGCTGGTACCTGCTGCTGATTGCCGGATTGACGGCGGCGGCTGTGCTCGTGGTGCTGGCGAGCCTCCTCTCCGGGGGACTCGATTGGCTGCTGCCCGTGCTGATGATCGGCGTGATCTCGGGCATCTTCCCCTGGCGATGGTCATTGTTCGCCAGTCTGGCCATGTGGCTATTCACCTCAGCCGTGATCTACCTCCACGATAACCCCTATGCCTTCACCCGCCTCGATGGCAACCGCCTCCAAGGGCCTATCTCGCTGCTGCCTGCCTTCGTCTTCCCGTTTTGCTTCGCGCTCATCGTTCGGCAGCACCAGCTCGAGCGAGAGCGCGCCGAGACACTGCTGGCGCAGCTGAATGACGCCCACCGCCAGCTGCTGGCCCACGCGTCCGAGGCGGAAGACCTGGCCATCGCGCATGAGCGCAACCGCATGGCGCGTGAGATCCACGACACGCTGGGGCACTATCTGACCGTGCTGGCCGTTCAGCTCGAGACGGCAATCAAGCTGGAAGAGCGCACTGACGCGCGGCTGCGAGATGATCTCGTGGAAGCGCGAGGCATCGTCGCGAAATGTCTCGCTGAGGTGCGTCACTCAGTAGCCGCCTTGCGTCCCACCGATCTGATGGCAACCTCATTGCCCGAGGCCCTGCGCCGGCTGGTGGCCGAGTCTGAGGCACAGCTGCCAGACACCACCGTGACGCTCGATATCGAGGGGCCCGTCGAGCGGCTCGCCCCTGAAACCCACACCGCGCTCTATCGCTGCGCACAGGAGGCGCTGACGAATATTCGCAAGCATGCGGCAGCCAGCAATGTGCTGGTGCGGCTGCGTGTGAGCCCGTCGCTCGACGATGGCGCGGGGCATGTGGAGCTCACCGTGCTCGACAATGGGCGTGGGACTGATGCTGGCCCGCAAGCGACGGACGCACACCAGCGGGGATTTGGCCTCCTGGGCATGCGCGAGCGCATCGCGCTGCTGGGTGGGGACGTCTCTTCCGGCGCTGAGCCAGGCCGAGGCTGGCGTGTGGAGGTCCAGATCCCGCTGGAGGCTAGCGCATTTGAGACGCGGCCTGGGGCTGCATTGCCGGTGCTGGTGGAGGGCTGAGATGGCTGACTCTGCTTCCACCACGCAGCCTATTCGCGTCATGCTGGTGGATGATCAGACACTGCTACGCCAGGGATTCTGGCGACTGCTGGAGATGGCTGATGGCATCGAGGTCGTCGGCGCCGCCGGCGATGGGCAGGAGGCCATCGCGATGGTCGAGCGGCTCGCGCTGGCCGGCCGCTCGCCAGATGTCGTGCTCATGGATGTGCGCATGCCCCACATGGACGGCGTGCAAGCGACGGCGCGGATTCGAGCTCGCTGGCCGGAGGTGCGCGTCGTGATGCTCACCACCTTCGATGACGAGGCGTATGTCATCCAAGGGTTACAAGCGGGGGCACAGGGCTATCTGCTCAAGGACGCCTCCACTGAGGAGCTGATCGCGGCCATCCACGCGGCACATCGCGGTGAGTCTCCGTTGCAGCCTGCCGCCGCAGCAAAGCTGGTGGCGTGGCTCAGTCGCGGTGAGGGAGCGGCTCCGAGCCAAGGGTCAACTTCTGCCCCAACGCTGGCATCGAGCGCCGCGACGGCCGAATCGGTGAGGCCGCCCAGCCCGGGCGACGAGCTGACCGAGCGGGAGCACGATATCCTGCGCCACCTGGCGCGTGGAGCCAGCAACCGTGAGATCGGTGAGACCCTCTTCATCACCGAGGGCACCGTGAAGAACCACGTCTCGAGCATCCTGAGCAAGCTGGCGCTGCGCGACCGCACCCAGGCGGCCCTCTGGGCGCATGAGCACGGCCTCGACTGATCACCACTGGAACGGCCGGCGCAAGCTGCCACGGCCGCTCATATCTCAACTCATGAGGCCGAGGGCCTGCTCCATCTGATGCATCGCCGCGATCTCGTTCTCGCTGACCAGCGTCGCCGCCAGGCCAAACTCATCGTCGTCCTCGCGGGCGGCCTCGGCCACCGTCTGCGCGACGAGCATCAGCCAGCGGGCAAAGCTGTGCGCCTCTGCCTCGGGCGCCTTGCGAGCGAGCAGCGCGGCAATCTCACGGCACTCGCCGACGGCGAGGGTGATGGCCTCAGCGCCGGACTGCGGGGCGCTCGCGGTGGGTGAGCCAGCCTCCACGCCGGTGGCATCGGCGACCGCATTCACCAGCTCGTTGCTGGTGTGGCGCTGGCGTGTCGCCTCGATGAGCTTAACCATGCTCATGAATTCCTGAGCCACGCCAACAGGCCCGCTGAGGTCGCTCGCGATGACCGCCGCCGCGATCGAGAGCGGCGCACGGGTCAGCAGGCTCCATTCCTCGTCGGTGTAATCGGTCTTTGTGGTCATCGCGCCCTCCCGCGCCTGGGGTGGCCAGGCGCACATCTTCACGCTCGCAGAGCACGGCCAGGGGCAGATTGGGACCACCCCCTTCATCACGGCGACAGCATATCACGTGGCCTGAGGGCTTGCGAGCGCACGCGCGGGCATATACTCTGTTCAGTGAGCGATGTTTTGGCACTGAGCGCGTGGGAGGGCAACAGACAATGCGAGCTCTGGTGATCGGCTCTGGCGCGCGTGAGCATGCGCTCTGCTGGGCGCTGCGGCGCTCCCCACAGCTGACGGCGCTCTATTGCGCGCCCGGCAACGGCGGCACCGCCCAGATCGCTGAGAACGTGCCGCTCGACCCGATGAATTTTGCCGCCTGCGCGGCATGGGCCGCCTCGAACCATATCGACTTCACCATCATCGGGCCAGATGATCCGCTGGGCGCGGGCATCGTGGATGTCTTCATCGAGCGCGGGCTGCTCGTCTTTGGGCCAACGCGCGTGGCAGCACGGATCGAGGCCAGCAAGGCATGGGCCAAAGAGATCATGGCCGCGGCAGGGGTGCCAACCGCGCGACACGTCCGCTTCACAGGCTATGCCGCCGCCGAGCACTATCTCACCGCGCATGCCGCCACACTGAGCCAGGCGCCCATCGTCGTCAAGGCGGACGGTCTCGCGCTGGGCAAGGGAGTCGTCATCGCGCATAGCCTGACCGAGGCGCGCACCGCCCTGGCCGACATGTTGCAGCACCGCTCACTCGGCGAGGCGGGCTCCGTCGTCATTCTCGAGGACTACCTCACCGGGCGCGAGGTCTCCGTCTTTGCGCTCAGCGACGGCGAGCGAGTCATCCCACTCTCGCCCGCATGTGACTATAAGCGCGCACTCGATGGCAACGAGGGTCCCAACACCGGTGGCATGGGCGCCTATTCTCCGCCCGAGTGGGTGACCCCGGCCATGCTGGGCGAGATCACCGAGCGCGTCCTGATGCCGACCATCACCCGCATGGGCGAGCGCGGCGCGAAGTTTCGCGGCCTGCTCTATGCCGGCCTCATGCTCACTGATGATGGCTTCAAAGTGATCGAGTTCAACGCCCGCTTTGGGGATCCGGAGACACAGGTCGTGCTGCCGCGGCTGCGCAGCGACCTACTGGAGCTGCTGCTGGCCTCGGCGCATGGCGATCTCTCACACACGGCCACCCCTGCATGGGCCGATGAGGTGGCATGCGGTGTCGTGGCCGTCTCGGGCGGGTATCCTGGCGCGTATGAGAAGGGCAAGCCCATCACCGGGCTGGATGCGCTGCCTGATGATCTGCTCGTCTTCCACGGGGGCACCCGCCACGAGCCGGATGGATCGCTCGTCACAGCCGGTGGCCGCGTGCTGACACTGGTGGGCCTGGGCGGCACATTGCGCGCCGCGCGCGAGCGGGTCTACGCGCATATTGATCAGGTGCAATTCGAGGGGGTGCGCTGGCGCGGCGACATCGGCGCATAGGCGGCCCCAGGGGTCCAACCGGAGCAGCTCACGCGGCCCGTCTTGTGAATTGACACGGCAATGAATGGTAGGCATGGCTTGGTGGAATCAGATGGGCGCATCTCGCGGCGGACGGCGCTGGCACGGCTGGGGCAGGCGGGTCTGCTGCTGGCCGCATCGGGCCTGACCGGCTGCTCCCTGCCTTTTGGCCCAGGGAAGCCTGGCGCCGCCGACACGAGCAACGTTCCCGCCGGACACCAGCTCTACATCTATCGCGCGCATACCGAAAGCGTAAATGTGGTGATGTGGTCCAAAGATGCCCAGCAAATCGCCTCGGCCAGTGACGACAAGACTGCCGCCGTGTGGACCGCGCTGACCGGCCAGACCATCCACCAGATCACAGCTCACACCGACAAGGTATGGGACCTCGCGTTCTCGCCGGACGGCACGAAGCTCGCCACCGCCAGCCGCGACATGACCGTCATCATCTGGGACGTGGCTACCTGGAGCCCAGTGCAGACGCTGAAGGGACACGAAAAAGGGGTCGGCTCGGTGGCATGGTCGCCCGATGGCACGAAGATCGCCACCGGCAGTGTGGACCGCACCGCCCAGATATGGGACCCCGTCACGGGGAAGAGTCTGCTCACCTATGGCCTGCACCTCAGCTGGGTTGACTCTGTCGCGTGGTCACCCGATGGGAAGCACATCGCCTCGTGCGGGGCCGATTACACCGCCCATGTATGGGACGCCACCACTGCTGAGCAGCTAGTGACCTATCGCAACCACTCCCAGGAGGTCTATACAGCGCGGTGGTCGCCTGACGGGCAGCGTGTCCTCACTGCCAGCCAGGATGGCACCGCCCAGCTCTGGGACCCAGGAACAGGCAAGACGCTCTACACCTACACCGGGCACCAGGGGGGAGTCTATTGCGCCATCTGGTCGCACGATGGCCGCCACATCGCCTCTGGCGCCGAAGATCTCACGGTGCGTGTGTGGTCCCCCGCAGATGGCTCACCGCAGGGCAACTACACTGGCCACCAGCGGGGCGGCGATCAGGCGCACCCAGCCGGCGCGGTGCATACGGTCGCGTGGACCCCTGACGACACCCGCCTCGCCTCGGCATCCTCTGACACGACGGTCCATGTGTGGCAGCGGTGACGCTCCGGCCGCCAGGGTGTGAGCATCCTCACTAGGCGATGCCGGCGTGTGCCGCTATACTGGCGCTGCGTGTGCGACTGCCAGCATGTGGTGGCACGATGCGCCGCCCGCTTGCGGGCGCGAACGGGGACGCTTCCCCTGCTTGTGCTATTCGTTTGGAGCCACGGCCCAACTAGTGTATAGTCATGGATAATCACACTGACGAGGACTATTTCATGCGCTCGTGAGTGGCCAGCAAGGCACGCTGGCGCCGTACCTCTTCAAGGAATCACCTAATGACCATGACCCATGGCCCTGACTCCTCATCGCGCAACCCCAGCGCAGGTCCGGTTCGGCGCTCACTCGCGCCCGCCATCGCACCACGTCCGGCGCGCCCCGCGCGGCGCATCCTCGGCGTGCCTCTCTCGCCCGGCATGATCACCGGCGCTCTCTGCCTCTTTCTGGCGTCAACGGTGCTCCCATTCCTGGCGGGTTACCTCGCTCCCGCGCATGGCGGCGGGCTGCTGCCTCTGCCAGCCGACCCAAGCGTGAGCATCGGCCCGCGCAGCGTGGATACCGCCACCGTGACCTATCGAGCGGACCAGCTGGCCTATGTGAATACGCTCATCTCGGGCATGTCGCTCGACGAAGAGATCGGACAGATGCTGGTCACCGACTTCCTCGGCACCGATGTTGGTCCCGAGCTGGAGACGAAGATCAAGCAATATCACATCGGCAGCGCCATCCTCTACGGGCGCAACTTCTATTCCACCGAGAGCATGCGCACGCTGAGCCAGCACATGCAGGCCGACTCGAAGCTCCCGATGTTCATTATGCTCGACCAAGAGGGTGGGACGGTGAACCGGCTGGGCGCGCTCGAAGGGTATCGGCCCTCGGCTGAGGCGATGGGCGCGAAGAA
>DASWAC010000017.1:0-11821 GCA_036391335.1 Ktedonobacterales bacterium | reverse complement strand
CGCCAGCTCGAGGCACGCGGCTACCCATGCGCGGCGCTGCAAGGCAACATGAGTCAGAATGCCCGCGATCGCGTGGTGGCGGAGTTTCGCGCCGGGCAAGTGCCGGTGCTGCTGGCGACGAATGTGGCCGCGCGCGGCCTGGATGTGCTGAGCATCGAGCAGGTCATCAACTATGAGCTGCCGGAGTCGGCGGAGCTCTTCACGCACCGGGTGGGCCGCACCGGCCGCATGGAGCGCGAGGGCGAGGCGATCACGCTGGTGACCCCCTCAGATCTGCCCGCGTGGCGGCGCATGCAGCGCGAGCTGCGCGTGAATCTGCCCGCACTCGCCTGGCCACAGGAGCAAATGCCACTGCCAGCGGCGGCGCCTGTGCCTGAGGACCTGCAGCCACGGCGCGAGCAAGCGCTACGCCGCCCCCAGGGGCACGCCGTCCGGCGCGGCGGACCTGGAGGGCAGGGGATGCCACGTCGTGAGCCGTCGCAGACCGATGCCCCCCGGCGATATCCCGATGCCGAGGTCTCGCCACAGCGCGGGCCTTCGCGGGTATGGGGCGGCCGGCCCCGGCGCGATGACCGCAGCCGCTAGGCCGGCGTCTCTCTCACCCAGGTCACCACGTCCCCACGGGGCGAAAAGCCCGCTCGCGCATAGATGCGGGCGCTCGCCTCGCTGATGGGCCGCAGAAAGACGACCTCGACCCCCAGCGTATGTGCCTGGCGGGCCATGTGCGCCACCAGCACGGCGGCGATGCCCTGCCGGCGATAGGCCGGAAGCGTCGCCACGCCCACCAGCTCGGTGATGCCATCCACGGGTGCCTCCATCAGCGCGGCAGCGACAGGCTTTCCGCGCAGGCTCACTGTGAAGGCCCGCGCCCTGGTCAGCAGGCGGGCGAAGGCGCGCGCGTCGTCGTCGGTGGGTGGCGACTCGTCAGACTCGAAGCCCGCGATGTTGATGGCCAGGTTCTCGCGGATAGCGACGAGCGGGGCCGTCGCATCGAGCATCTGGATGCCGAGCCTTGCGGGCCTGGGGAGCGGCTGCGCCGGCGCGCTCTCATAGACCATGATGGGCTTGCGGGCATATTCCCGATAGCCCGCGCTTTCCAGCGTGTCGCTCAGCCCCGGCGCGTAGCCCTCGATAGCGCTGACTGCGGGGATGCGCTGCCGCAAGAGCAGTGTGGATGTCAGCTCGCTCAGGCTGCCCACAGTGGTGGCGGCAGGGCTGTCGGGCATGGCAAAACTCTCCCCTGGCGTGGCGTCCGCTGGGCTCACAAAGATGCTAAAGCCAGGGATCTCGATCACCTCGGCATGCAGCCTAGCGGTCGCGCGCAGATAGGCCTGCACGCGTGCGAGAAGGATCATAGCGACACCTTAAAAGACCACACGCCCCAACTCGGCGGCGAGTGGAGCGTGTGGCAAACGTGGATGTGACTAGCGCCAGCCTGAGCGCGGATCAGGCTCCGCGCCCCAGCGACTGGCCGGGCCGGCGGGTGGGCCATAGGCGCCATTGCTGGCGGGTGGGCCATAGGCGCCGTTACTGGCTGGCGGCCCATAGGCGCCATTGCTGCCGCCACTCATGGGGCCGCGGATCTCGCCCAGGTCACCCCAGACGCTTGGCGGATTCGGGAACGGCATCTGGTTGGGCATGCTGCGGCCAGGGGCTGGCTGCGAGCCATAGCCCTGCTGCGGCATTCCATAGCCACCACCGCCATAGGGCCCGCTCATGGGAGCGCCCATCATGCCACCCTCCTGGCCATAGCCGGGCATGCCCGCGCCATTCCAGCCAGAGGCCGGACCGCCCATGCGCACGGGCACCTCGTTGGCAGCCAGCTCGTCGTCGTCCATCTCATCGGCCTGAGAATAGCCTCGGCGCACACGACCACCGACCACCTGCTTGAGGTCAAACACGACCTGCTCGAGCTGCATCGAGCTCTGCTCGGCTGCGCCCGCGCCACCCACGAGCTGATCTGACACCTGTCGCGTGACCGTGATCGCCTTGCCCAGGCGCTCGCTGCTCACCTGCTGGCGACGCGCTGCCTCTTCGATATAGTTGGCCAGCTCCTGCAAGTGCTGCACGGTGCGCCGGGCTTGCTCTTCGGTCAGGCGGCTCCAATAGGAGCCAAGCCAGTTGCTGGCGTCGAGGATGCGCCGTGAGGCCTGGTGCATGGCATCAGAGAGATATTTCACGCTATCCAGGCCGGTCTGGCAGGCATCCACCACCCAGTGTTGCTCACCCGCAGCCTGATTTTGCTGTGAGGCCAGCATCTCTAGCTGCACTGCGGCGCCTTCGAGGTCCGCCACCGAGTTCTGCACCGGCAGGGTCAGGCGTCGCCCGATGAAGAGGCCGATGAGCACCGCGATGATCGCCACCGCCACCGAGGCGAGCAGGGCATATTTCACCTGATCGGTGGCCAGCTGCGTCACGGTGCTGATGGGGCTGAGCACGAAATAGGACCACGGCACGCCATGCATCTTCACCCGCACGAACTGGTATTGCGTGCTGGCAGCGGGGTCAGCGACAGACTGGAAAGAATCTTGATCCGCTTGCGTTTGGAGCGAGGCCGCCACTGCTGGCAGATTCACTTGCTGCACCTGGCCATCACCGAAGCGCTTATCGGCGGCGATCTGCTGCGCCACAGTTGGGTCAAGCTGCTTCACAGTGGTGAAAAGCTCATTGGGATTGCTGCTGGCGATGCGAATGCCATTCTGATCCGTGATGAAGGCATAGCTGCCGGGCCCGTTGAGATCTTGTTCCTTGCGGACGATGGTCCACACCTGGTCGAGGAAGAGCCGGGCGCGCAAGAGCCCGACGTAGGTCTTCGTCTGGCCATCGGGGCTGAGCTGGATTGGCGCGTAGAGGTTCACATAGGCGCGCTTGGCTGACGAGTCGTAGTACACGGATGAGATATTTGTCTGTTGCTGCTGGGCAACGGCTTGCAGGTCTGCCGGTGGGACGGGTGTCACATTCGCGGCCGTGGTCTGGGCGCTCGAAGACATCAGCATCGTGCCGTGTGCGTCGAACATGGTCCACTCGTCATAGTTCGCGTCGCGGATCATGCCAATGTGCAGCGCGCGCTGGACGGAGTCATGATAGAGTGCCCGTGTCGCCTTGATCTCGCAGCCCAGCGCCGGTGGGGTCACCGCCTGCGATTCGCAAACGACAAAGACGCCTGCCGTTGGCAGCTGAGCCAGGGCATTCACGTCTTGCACACGCTCGTTCATATAGGCATCCAGCAAGGAGACCTTCGCGCCACCATCCGTGCCGAGCGCGGTGCGGCCCTGGTCAATGAGGGTGCCTCGCGCCAGGTAAGTGACGATGCCCACGACCACTGCCAGTGGCAGCAGTGCAGCCAGCAGAACCAGCACCGAGAGGCGCACCGTAAGCGAGAGTCGCCCACGGCTTCGCGCCGGCCGCATTTGCTGTTCCATCATCAAGACACCCTCATTTCGCGCAACGTTATGCATCATGTGCGGGGCACGCAAAGGCCCGACACGCGCTTCCGGTGTTCACTACGTCCGCTGAGCGCACTAAGTCGCTATCGGGGGCTATTGTCCCATAGCCGACTCGTTTATGCACGCGGTTCCGGACTTTTCGGGGAACAGGCAAGCCGTGCGGGCGATGCTTTCCCCATCTCATGACGATGGCCACTCATACCCACACGATGAGACTCAAACCCTCGAGCTCTTGCAAGAGCTCCTGCACTTCTTGGGCGGGCTTCCCCGAGAGCTGGCTGAGATCAGCCACGGTGTGATCACCGTCGGCGAGCACCAACATGTTGCGATGCGAGCGGGTCAGGTTATACGTGGAGATCACCGTGATCAGGTCGCGCATGTCGGGGGTGCGGCGAGGGCGTCTCATGCTGGCGGGGTCGGCGGGGGTGCCAAAGAAGGGATTCGGCTGCTGTGGATAGCCTGGCTGCTGTGGATAGCCTGGCTGCTGATAGGTTTGGGCTCCGCTGCCCTGGAAAGGGCTTGCCCCATTGGGGTCGTAGTGCTGGCTGTCTCCATACTGCTGCGCACCGGAGCCAAAGCCGCCCCAATTCGTGCCGGTGGGGAATCCGCCTGGTGGCGTCTGCTGCGCTCCATAGCCATTGGCCCCGCTCACCCCAAATCCGGGACCGAAGCTCCCGCTCGGCGCTCCCCCAGGGAAGGGGCCGCTCATGTTCCTGCTGTAGAATGAGCCAGAGGGGGCGCCATAGCCCTGTGGGGGATACTGCTGGGGCGCGGCGGCCGGCATGTGGCCTCCGGGCGCGCTTACGGCAGGCAAGACACCAGAGACGTTGGGGATGGGCTGGGGCGCGTCCGTTTCGAAGGTGAAATAGCACTCAGACCATCTGGCCAGTGAGAGCAATGCGTCACGTCCACGCAGCCCGGCCAGCGCGGCATAGATCGGGCTGCCATTGACGAAGTAGATCTCGCCTTCCTCGCGCATCGTGCCCTGGCCACGCTCGACACGCAACATCCCAGAGCGGCGCCCAAGCTCAACAACATCGAGCACGTTGGTCAGGCGGTCCGTGGCCGTCACAATGGGTTTGTTCATAGGGCACGTGCCTCCTCGACGGTGCATGCGCGAGCATGAGCGGCGCATGCGCGGGTAGGGCGGGTGGTCTTCCTTAGCCCGGACGTACGTCTACTTGTAGCGCCACCTACTATAGCACCATGGGTAACAAACGTGAAGCCCCGTGGCGCAAAGAGGCTCGGCGCCTCGTCTCGCGTGTCGTGCGCAGACTATTCCAGGCGCTTCTTCACGAACTCGGCGACCTGCTTGACATCCTGGGCATGCTCTTTGGAGCACACCAGCAGACCATCTGGGGTGTCCACGATGATGAGTCCGCTGACACCCGCAACGCCAACCATGCGGCCAGTCGTGCTATATATCAGTGTATCACTGGTGTCTATCGCGAGATGGCTCGTGGCGTCGAGTCCGGCGACCACGTTCCCCTGCGCATCGGCGGCGTGCAGGCCGGCCACCTGTGCCCAGCTGCCGATGTCATTCCAACCCACACTGATGGGGATGACGACGATCTGGTCCGCGTGCTCCATGACGCCCTGGTCAATGGTGACAGTCTTCGTGATGCGTGGCCACGCGTTGCGTATCACCTGCTCGACCTCGCCAGTGACCTTCCCACCCGTGCGCCTGGCTGCCGCGCCAACCTCATCCAGCACGCCACTGATCTCTGGCACGAGACGGCGAATCTCTTCGAGGATGCGGTCGACCCGCCAGACGAAGATCCCCGAGTTCCACGCATAGACGCCTGAGGCGAGGAACTCCTGCGCGGTGTGAAAGTCGGGCTTCTCGACGAAGCGCTTGACATCGAGCGCCCTTAGCACGCCTTGCTCGGCATGGGACGCGCCCATCTCGATGTAGCCATAGCCTGTCTCGGGCCGGTCTGGGGTGATGCCCAGTGTCACCAGTGAGCCATCACGCGCCACGTGCTCCGCGAAAGCGAGCGCTGCCTGGAAGCCCGCCTCATCGGCGATGGCATGATCGGCGTGAAACGAGCCCATGACTGCCTGCGGATCGCGCGCGGCGATGCATGCGGCAGCCAGACCGATCGACGCGGCGGTGCCTTTGCCCTCTGGCTCGGCGATGATATGCTCGCGCGGCAGGTCGGGAAGCTGCTCCGCGACGCTCGCGCTGTAGCTGTCGAAGGTGACGACATAGAGCTGGTCGGGCGGGCACAGTGGCGAGATGCGCCGCACGGTATCTTGCAGCATCGTCTCGGGGCCGGCCAGACGCAGAAACTGTTTTGGCGTAGCGGGCGTGCTCAGTGGCCAGAGCCGCGTGCCGCTGCCCCCCGCGAGAATTGACGCATACATGGGCAGGGTGATCCTCTTCGGTGACTTGGGCGCGCGCAAATATCGCACGCACACCCGTGCGAGGCCATTTTACGGGAAGATGAGCCCCATCGGCAAGCAGCAAGCGGCACGCTGGTCAGTCGTACGATCGGTCGCATCTTGACAGATAGCCGTGAGATCGCTATACCTATAAGCGGTCCCGTATATAGGGATACTTTATATAGTAGAAGTTGATGTACGACACCGACACTCAGGGGACGAGAGGAGAGCGCCCATGCATGTGCACGGCACGACCGGCGCGCGCTGGAAGAACTTCCTTGAGCTGCGGCGGCTGTTGCGCGCCCTCGGCGATGAGGTGCGCCTCAACATCGTTCACACACTGGCAACCCAGGGTGAGACGAAGGTGACCGATCTGGCCGAAGCGCTGCTGGTAAGTCAGCCGCTGGTCTCATGGCACCTGGCGATCTTGCGGCGGGCTGAGCTAGTGGTGACCCGCCGGAATGGTCGGGAAGTGTATTGCTCACTGAATAGGGACCACTATGCGCGTTGCGTCACCCTGTTAGAGGGGGTCATCTCCGAGCCGGGCGCGCCCGAGACGCCCACCTATGACGCTCGTGATCCCTCTCGCGTCGCGCCCCGCTAGCGCGAGAGGGCCAGATGAGGTGGCGGGGCAGCCAGAATGAGGTTTTCGCGCGGACCATCGGCCGCGCATTCGCAGCGAAGAGTAGAGGAGCACACTCGTGGGCAAGCGTAAGGTTCGCGTAGGCATCATTGGCGTGGGCAACTGTGCCTCGTCGCTGGTGCAGGGCGTCGAATATTACAAGAACGTAGCTGATGACGACAAGATTCCGGGGCTGATGCACGTCAATCTTGGTGGCTATCACATCAGTGATATCGAGTTTTCAGCGGCGATCGATATCGACTCGACGAAGGTCGGCAAGGATCTGAGCGAGTCGATCTTCTCCGGGCCAAACAATACCTACAAGTTTTCTTCCGTGCCCAACGCCGGCGTGAAGGTCGTGCGTGGCATGACGCATGATGGCCTGGGCAAATATCTCAAGCAGGTCATCACCCCCGCAAAGGGCTCCACCGCCGATATCATCAAGGTGCTGCAAGACACCGGCACCGATGTGGTCATCAACTACCTGCCGGTGGGCAGCGAAGAGGCCACGAAGTGGTATGTCGAGCAGATTCTGCAGGCAGGCTGCGGCTTCGTGAACTGCATCCCGGTCTTCATCGGTCGCGAGCAGTTCTGGCGCGAGCGCTTCGAGGAGGCTAATCTCCCCATCATTGGCGACGACATCAAGAGCCAGGTGGGCGCCACCATCGTCCACCGCACGCTGGCCCGTCTCTTCGAGGAGCGCGGCGTGAAGCTGGAGCGCACGATGCAGCTCAATGTCGGCGGGAACACCGATTTCTATAACATGCTCGAGCGCGAACGGCTGGAGTCGAAGAAGATCTCGAAGACGAACGCCGTGACCAGCCAGATTCCTCATGAGATCGGCGCCGAAAACGTGCATATCGGTCCCAGTGACTACGTCGCGTGGCTCAGCGATCGCAAGTGGGCCTACATCCGCCTGGAGGGCCGCACCTTTGGCGATGTGCCGCTGAATGCGGAGCTGAAGCTCGAAGTGTGGGATTCTCCAAACTCGGCAGGTGTCGTGATCGACGCCCTGCGCTGCGCCAAGCTGGCGAAGGACGCCGGAATTGGTGGCGAGCTGCTGGGGCCGTCGGCCTATTTCATGAAGTCACCGGCCATCCAGTATACGGATGAGCAGGCGCGGCTCATGGTCGAGGAGTTCATCGCCGAGTATGGCCAGAAGGATGTCGCCAAGCAGGCGGACGTGAAGAACGGCAAGGCGGCCGTCCACCCGAATGGCCACAAGGCGTAGGTGTTCGCCATCACGCGACGAGGGGGCTGGCACGCGGTGCTGGCTCCCTTGGCGATTTCGCGGCTAGCGCGTCTCACTCGCGCGGGGGCTCATCCCTCGCTATCTCTTGGCGCATGCGCTGGATCGCGCGGACGAGTGCGGTGCCGAGAACGAGCGCGACGACCAGCCCGCTCATGACGATGCCACATGGGATGAGTAGCTCCCAGCGCAGGATTCCTCCCATACCGCCTCCTTGACAGTGACGTGGTCAGCCTGCTCTGCGGTTGGCCAGGGCGCAGCCACCATAACACCTGGCAGGCTGTGCGTCAAGCCTCAGCATTTCTTCCCGTGTGTGCCGGCGTTCACGCGCCCTTAACCAGGGTGCGCTACACTTTAGCAGTGGACATAAGCGCTAGGTGATTTTTCGCCGATGCTTGTCGTGAGCCACAGTTCGCGTACAATAGGCTTCCACGTGAGTCATCGGGTGGGAGGATGTGGAAGATGGTCTATTACTTCGTGCGATTCGCCGCGTGGGTCGCTGCCCACGTGCCGCGACGCGCGCGTCTGGCCATCGCGGGGACGTTCGCGACGCTCGTCTATTATCTCTGGGTCGCCAAGAAGCGCGTCACCATTGCCAACATGGCCACGGTGCTCGGCACTACGACGGATGATCCCGCCGCGCGCCGCGCCGCACGCAACTCGTGGCGCAACCATGGTCGCTATATCTCCGATTTCCTCGCCTTCTCTGACGATCCCGCACAGGCGCGCATTACCGTGCTCTCCCGCTTGCGCGATGTCACCCCCCCGCCAGGCGCTTTCGGGCTCATAGACGAGGCACGCCAGGGTGGGAAGGGATTGCTCATCATCACGGCGCACTTCGGCGCGTGGGATATCGCGGGCATCCTGGCGGGCAGCCATACCCCGCTGCACGTCGTTGCCGAGCACTTCAACGATCCCCGGCTGGATAAGCTGGTGGAGCAGCAGCGGCGCGATCTGGGGATGGAAGTCGTCTGGATGGAGCGGTCCTCACGCAGCATCATGCGCGTGCTGCAAGACGGCGGTACCGTGGCTATCGTGGCGGACCGCCCCATGGCTGAGGGGAAGGGCGTGCCCATCACCTTCTTTGGGAAGCGTTGCTATGTGCCCGGCGGCCCAGCCTATCTCGCGCTGAAGACAGGGGCGGCGCTCATGCCGGGCTACACCCACTATGATGAAGAATTCTCCGAAGCCTATTACGGTGGCGCGGAGCCCTATTTCTTCGCCGAGAATACCGGGAATCGCGACGCGGACATCGCCGCCGCGACCCAGCGCGTCTATGAGGGTATCGAGGCGTTCATCCGGCGCAAGCCCGAGCAATGGCACATGTTCCGCCCCTTCTGGCCCGAGGCCGCCAGTGCCCCAGCCGCACCCGCACCCAGCCCTGAGGGGACCGTGGCCGGATGAAATATTGGCTCTTTCGCACACTCGCCTTTGTGGTCCCGCTCGTCCCCTACTGGCTGCTCCAGCGTATCGCGTATCCCGCCGGGTGGATCTTCTGGGCCTGCGCGCCAGCCCTGCGCGAGCGGGGTGACTGGAATCTCGCGCACGTGCCCACTCTCAAGGATGATCCCGTCGCGAGGCGCAAGGCCGTCCGGGGGGTCTTCGTGCATCTCGTGTGGAACTACATTGATTTCCTGCGGGGGAGGCGCTTGAGCAACGAGCAGATCCTCAGGGGCTGGGATATCACGGGAATGGATAAGCTCGAAGCGGTCATGGCCAATGGCCACGGCTGCGTGCTCTTCTCAGGGCACTTTGGTCCTTTTGAGCTTGGCATGTCACGACTGGGCGCACTAGGCTATCCCGTGAAGGTGACCGCCGAGCGCTTGAAGCCTGAGAGCGTCTTCCAGCTGGTCGTGAAGCTGCGTGAGCATCATGGCTTTCGCTTCCTCCCGGCCGACGCGAAATCATCCGTCATCGAGATTCGCCGCGCCCTGGAGCGCAACGAGATCATCGGCTTCGCGGTGGATCGCTTCGTCGCGGGCACGACCACTGCCCGTCTTCCTCTCTTCGGCGTGCCGGCTACGTTCTCCATTGGGCCGGCAGCCATCGCAATCAGCATGGGCGCCCCCATGGGCGTGGCCTTCAACTGGCGCGAGGGATTCGATCTCTTCAAGGGCGATATCCTTCCGCTCGACTTTCACCTGGACGAGGGGGAAACCGTAGATAAGGGTGCGACCCGTGTGCAGAAGATCTTTCTTCAGCATATGGAGCGCCACATCACCGCACACCCAGAGCAATGGGTATCGGCCCTCTCACGCGTATGGAAGCGCGATGAGACCATGACCATCACTGAGAAACAGGTAGCCAATGGATGACCAGACACCAGTGGGCAAGAGTGCCCGACGCATGCGAACCCTCATGACACAACACCCGATGCACGCCCGGCTGATTGGCGCGACCGACCAGACCGTGAGCCATGCCGACGTGCACATGCATACCAACTTTAGCGATGGCATGGGCACCGTCGAGGATGTGCTGGCGCATGTGGAGGACAACACCGATCTGGATGTCATCGCCATCACCGATCACGACACCATCGAAGGCGCCCTGCGCGCCCGTGACCTCGTCGCCGCGCAGCGCCCACGCTTCGAGCTCATCGTCGGCGAGGAGATCAGCACCCGCGAGGGGCACCTGCTGGCCCTCTTCATCGAGAAGCGCATCGCCCCAGGGCAGAGCATCGAGCGCAGCATCGAGCAGATTCGCGACCAGGGGGGCATCGCCATTATCGCGCACCCCTTCAATCCCGTCTTTCGTCACAGCGTGCGCCGGCCAGTCTTCGACCGCCTGATGCGCCAGCCAGACTTGTTGCCCGACGCGGTGGAAAGCCTGAATGGCAGCTTCGCGGGCATTGGCTCGTCAGCGGTGACCATGCGCTTGTGCCGCGAGCGCTATCATCTGCCAGAGACCGGCAGCAGCGACGCTCACACGCCCACGGCCATCGGTGTCGCTCGCACGGCCTTCCCCGGCATGGGCGCGACCGGCCTGCGGGCGGCGATCATGGCGGGCGAGACGCTGCCGCTCGGCGGATTCTGGCTGGCGAGGGAGTATGTTATCATCGGCTCGCACCGCATCGCCTATGGGCGCGCCGGCCTCTATCGCGCGGCTGAGGCGCAGCCAGAAGTGCGGGCGGCCCGGCTGCGAGCGACGACGATGGGATGGAGTGCCCGCGCCGCCCGCCGGATGTATGGGCATCCAGCGCTGCCGATGACCATGGGCGCAGGAGAAGGACGCTGGTAACGCCGTGAAGATTGCGCTGGTCTCTCCCTATGACTGGAGCTATCCCGGCGGGGTGCGCGACCATATCCGCCATCTCGCTGCGGAGCTGCGCGCGCGTGAGCACAATGTGCGCATCCTCACGCCCGCCACAGGGGCAGAGGCCCGCAAAGTCGAATATGGCACCTATAAGCTCTCGTGGGCAGCCTCGCTGAAGGTCAACGGCTCCGTCGCCAGGCCGTCGCTCTCGCCACAGGTGCACAGCACCCTGCGCCAAGTGCTCAAGCGCGAGCACTTCGATGTGGTGCACCTGCACGAGCCCATGGTGTCGGGCTTGCCCATCGCCGTGCTGCGCATGCGCGATGAGATTGACGCGGTCTACGTCGGCACCTTCCACGCGTGGGCGCGCCACGGCCTCACCTCGACGCCGGAGTGGGCCTATATGTCCACCAGGCCGCTCCTGCAGCGCTATATCAAGCGGCTGGATGGCCGCATCGCCGTCTCGCCCGCTGCCGCCGAGTTCATCTCGCGCTTCTTCCCCAGTGACTATCGCATCATCCCAAATGGGGTGGATGTCGAGCGATTCGCCCATGCCCAGCCGCTGCCGCAATTTGCCGATGGCCGGCCCAATGTCGTCTTCTTGGGGCGCATCGAGCAGCGCAAGGGCCTGCGCTATCTCCTCTCCGCCATTCCGGCCATTCGCGAGCAGTGTCCCACGGCGCGCTTCCTCATTGGTGGTGATGGCCCTCTGCGCGCGGACTACGAGGCCTATGTGATGCGCAACGGCTGGCAGGATGTGCACTTCTTGGGGCGCGTCTCCGATGATGACTTGCCCGCGCTCTATGCCAGCGCGACCGTCATGTGTGCGCCTAGCACCGGCGGCGAGAGCCAGGGCATCGTGCTGCT
>DASWAC010000016.1:0-3760 GCA_036391335.1 Ktedonobacterales bacterium | reverse complement strand
CGGCTCGGGCTCCGCGTCGCCAGTGAGGATGCGTGAGGCGAGCAGTGGCAGAAGCGCCGCCGTCCCATCCATCATCGAGACATCCACGACGCGCCCTTCACCGGTGACCGTGCGTCCGGCGAGTGCCGCCAGGATGCCAATGACCGCCATGAGCGCGCCGCCGGCGATGTCGGCAAATTGGGCGCCCGGCAGGGTCGGAGGCTGGCCTGGGGAAGTGAGGTGCGCGAGCAAGCCGGCATACCCGATATAGTTCAGGTCATGCCCAGCGCGGTGGCTGTACGGCCCGACTTGACCATAGCCGGAGATGGCGCAGATCACCAGGCGAGGGTTCGCGGCTTGGAGCGCCGCATGCCCGATTCCCAGGCGCTCCATCACCCCAGGACGGAAGCTCTCTACCAGCACATCCGCCTGCCGCACTAGGCGCAGCAACGCGTCGCGTCCGCCTGCGTGCTTGAGGTCAATGGCAGCGCTGCGCTTGTTGCGGTTCAGGGCGAAGAAGGCCGCGCCTGTGCCGTGAAAATACGGCGGCAGGGAACGCGCATAGTCGCCAACGCTCGGCTCTTCGACTTTGAGCACATCCGCGCCGAGGTCGGCCAGCATCAGCGTCGCATAGCCTCCTGGAAGCAGCCGGCTCAGGTCCAGGATGCGCAGGTGCGCCAGTGGTGGCGCGGACTCGCTGGGCATGGTAATCTCCCTCATTGCTCAAGAGCCAGCTCGATGGGGCCAGGAGAATTCGGCGGGTGCGGGCGGAATGCGCCCGAGCGCTGCCGTGGCGATGCCTTCCCGCACTGCTAGGATAGCGTATTGCTCCAGCGCATGGCATGGAACCCTGTGGCTGCTCTGCAATGTTTGACAAGGCGGCATTTCGCCTGATAGAGTTACTCTACCTGGATGGTCGAGCCCAGGCACGATGCTGTTGCCGCAGCGACGCGACCTCCTTCGAATTCACCGCTTTCCCCGCATGAGCTGTCCTGGCCTTCCACTCGCCGTTGGAGTGGTGGGGCCCCCTTTCGTGCACTGATTCCCAAGTCGTGTGAGTGAGCCGGTTCGCGGAGCGGCTTTCCCCGATCGGTTTGCTGCCTCGTGTGCCTGAGGAATGCCAACACCGACGTGGTCATGACCGGTGGGGCGAGCTTTCCTCATGCTCAAGGAAAGGACTGACGACGATGTCTGCCTCTCGGCGCCCGCGCACCAGCGGCCCGCTCTTTCGGCGCCTCAAGCTTCGCAGCGCGTTACCGGCGCTCCCAATCCTTGGCATTCTGCTCTTGCTCTGGGGATTGCTGCACTTCTTCCCTCTCGGACAACCGGCATCTCAGGTGGGCGGCGCCCCAGGCAAGCCAGGAGGGACCGCGATGGGGCCAGCGCCTTCAGGCGAAGTGTGGACCCAGGCTCAGGGCCTGCCCAAGCAAACGATGAGCCTGACTTTCTCGACCAAGGTGCCCGGCGTCGGCTTCGCCACGGCCTTCGTGGACAAGGCGACACGCGCGCTCTATGCCACCACCGATGGTGGCACGACCTGGAGCCATGTGACCGATACGCAGGCCCCGGTGGCCGAGGTGCTCGTGGTGGATCCAACGAACGCGCAAGACCTGGTCATGCTCTCCACGCAGTCACCCGCGCCAGGCGCTTATACCCTGCAGCGCTCCACCGATGGCGGGCACACCTGGCAGCCACAAGCGACGACCCTGCCCTCCTCGGCCACCGTCTCGCAGTGGGGCTGGGCCGACGACACCTTCCTGGTCAGCTTCCAGCTCGACCGGGTGCCCACCGGTGATAGCGCGCTCGTCGCCTTCCCCGCCTCGGGCGCGAGCCTGCATCTGGATGTGGATGGCAAGATCAACGGCGTCAGCATCCCCTTCGTCCAGCTCCTCACCAGCTTTCACCACCGGCTGCAAGTCTGGGGCACCGATGATGCCCAGACCCCGCATGTCATCGGGCTGGCCACCGCCAACCTGGGTAAGACGTGGCAGACGCTGAGCGTGACGGCGGGGGGCAAGGCCATCGCGCCGGTCGCCACCACCGCCGATGGGGCATCCCTCGTGGCGCTCACGACCGACCAGACTCAGGCGGCGCTCTCGCATGACGGCGGGCTCACCTGGCAGCTGCAAAAGAGCCTCGGTAGCGGCGCGTTCCACGCCGATCGCCAGGCCTTCGTGACCGGTGCTGGGCAGCCGCTGCTGCATGTCGCCAGTGGCACTGCCCCCGGCATGTATGGCCTGCGCAATGGCGACTGGGCCCGGGTCACGGCGCGGGACGTCATCGCGGTGAGCACTGATGCGAATGGGAATCTCCACCGGCTGTGGTCCTATGACACTAGCGGCCTCGTCACTTGGATGAGCTACTAGCGCGGCGCCTGTCTTCATCGCAATCCATCAGCTACCGAGAAAGGCTTGCCTCATGCGAGCAGATAGGTTCCCCGGCTCCGCCCACGCGCTGCGGATCCTCCTCATAGTGGTCGTGGCCGCCGGTGTGGCGCTCTTTACCCTGCCGTCGCCCGCGAAAGCCTATTCCAACAATGGTGTGCCTGTCATTTACGTCCACGGCTTCAACAGCAACGCCGCCGTCCCCGGTGGCTGCAACGGGAGCACGAACTTCGGCTCAATCCGAGATTACCTCACGAAGAATGGGTGGACCGGCCCCATGTATTCGGTGAAGTATTACAACGGCGACACGAGCTGTGATGCCGATCTGCACGCGTTGGAAGGCTATCACTGCACGGGGTGGTTCGCAGGCCACGAAGGGACCACGAATGAGGATCTCCGCCACCTGAGCTGTTTGCTGGCCTGGTACATCTGGGATCACTTTACGAGCAGTGGGGTCGCGGTGAAGCTGATCGGGCATAGCATGGGGGGAATCCTCATTCGCCAGACGTTGGCCGATACCCCTTATGTGGGAGCCTTCCCACCCTACATTACCGTGGAAGATGTTGCCACGGCAGGATCCCCTCACCAGGGCATGATCAGCGCCGCGGCCTTCTTCTATTGCGGCTCGTGCAGTCAGGTAGCGCAGATCGAGCAAGCCAACGGCTTCATGCAGTGGCTGAACTCCACGACCATTCGCGGAGGCTTCGGTCGCGATCCGCAAGGCAACACCGGGACCGATTGGACCACGATGTCGAGCTTCGATGACGAGGTGCTGGCCTGGTGCGCGTCGGTCATAGACTCCTTCAACGGCTACATCAGCTCGCACAGCAACACGATCGAGTGCGGCTTCATGCCTGGCGCGACGCATCTGGTGGCCTACATCGGGCCGACGCCGGATTACAATCACGGTGGCTACCTGACAGACGAGGCGACCACCTGGGACGCGGATATGTCCTTTAGCGACTCGAACGGGCAGTATTGGAGCACGTCTGTGTCTATGCCACACTCGATCAAGACGATGATGTACGCGATATCCTACACGAGCTGGTGACACTCGGCCGCGCCTGGGATGCAGGTGAGCGCCCAATTCTGGCGACTGCCCAGCTGCCAGGATTGGGCCGTGTCGTGGGCAGAGCTGGGCCGTGAGCGGAGCGCTGGCTGCGCGCGAGTGTTGAGGCAGCAACCATTGCGCCTGCTTCCGCCGCCGTTCCTGCCACCCCTCTGCGGCGATTGGCACGCATCGCATGGCTGCCTGTGCTCGAGCCGGGACTCGGTGAGGTAGCCTCGCCCAGCTGACGTACTCACAGGGTGAGACATCTGCTGGGCACGCCAGCCGCAGAGCGGACGAGGCCTGATGGCCTAGTGCCTGAGTATCGCTCACACGAGAGAAGGTGCAC
>DASWAC010000015.1:0-4333 GCA_036391335.1 Ktedonobacterales bacterium | reverse complement strand
GGTGTCGAGGAAGGCAACGTGGCCAGGGGTGTGCCCCGGTGAGGCGATGACCTCCAGTGAGCCAACGTGGTCGCCCTCACGCAGCAGCACGCTTGGCACCGCTGCGACGCGCGGATAGCCACCCCGCAGCTTGGTAGCCGGCTCACCAGGGTCGAGGCTCATATCGCCGGTGAGGAAGCGCGCGTCACGAGCGCTGATGGAGACCTGCGCCTCTGGGAGCGCCTGATGGAGCTCATCCACCGCACCGACATGGTCAATGTGGGCGTGAGTCAGCGCGATGCGCCGGATAGGGATGCCCAGATCGCGCGCGGCCTGGAGGATGGCCGGGCCCTGGCCCTTGACCGCCGCATCCACCAGGGTGAAGCCGTCATCCTCTCGCACGAGATAACAATTGACGAAGCCAATATAGCTCAGCCGGTATAGATGTTCTGCTGCCTTGGTGACTTTCACGACGCACTACCTCCCTTGACATGTCAAACGCCATTAGCTATTTAACTAACTATATTAGTATGGTAACACCCGGCATATCACCTGTCAAGGACGTCGGAGCGCCAGGGCGTATTTTCGCGGTTGCGAGCGAGCGGTACAATGGCTTGCGCGGAGTGTAGCAGGAACACGAAGGATAACATCAATGGAGACATCATCTGCCGGGGCGCAAAGCCAGAAGGCGCGGAATGCCTGGGGCGAGCCGGTAAGCGCTCAGCGCCAGCAAGAGCTTGGCGCGCTGGCCGAGAGCGGAGTAGAGCGGCCATTCGCTGGAAAGCGGCTGACGGGCGCTGATGTCTTCTATCTGGCGAGTCGCCTCGTCGCGGGCTCACATGGGGATATCGCGAAGGCAGGTGAGCGGCTGAGCAACGCTCTGCACGAGAAGGGCGCCCGCGGCGGACTCCATCTGGAGGGGCTGGATCTGCGCGGGGTGGACCTCTACGGCGCTCACCTGGAGAATGCGCTCCTGCCCAAAGTGCAGCTGGAGCACGCGAGCTTGCGCTCCGTGCGGCTGGACCACGCCGTGCTGGCCGGGGCGCGGCTGCAGGGCGCGCTGCTGGCCGACGCGAGCCTGCCACATGCCGATCTGACGGCGGCAAATCTCACCGGCGCGGACCTGCGCAGCGCTCACTTCGCGAAATCCACTCGCATCAATAACGCGCGCATCGGCGGCGCTATTCTCGATCAGGGCTTCGTCGAGAACGCCGCGCTCAATGCCATCGAGTGGATGGGGATCAGGCGGCTGGGCAATGAAGCCCTGGCCCGGCAGGGGATGCGCCGGCAGTCCGAGGGTGGCGAGGGCGAGCCCGCGCATGGTGGGCGCAAGGCAGCCACCCGCCGCGTCTTCGAATATCGCTCGGCGGCGCGAGTCTATCGCTCGCTGGCGCAAGCGCTGCGCGCCATGGCCTACGCCGAGACGGCCTCGCGGTTCCGCTATCGCGGGCTGGTGATGGCGCGCAAAGGGCAGTTTTGGGAGGCAAGCCGCAGCCTGACCGGAGGCCATCCCTTGCGGGCGCTCTACGGCTTCGGGCGCTGGCTGCTCTCCCTGGCGCTGGGGGTGCTCACGGGCTATGGCGAATATCTCGGCCGGCTCATCATCACCTATGCGATCGCCCTGCTCGGCTTCGCGGCGGGCTTCATGGTGCTGGGCGCCATGCCACCAGACGCGAGCCACCTGCGTGACGCGCTGCTCTACTCCATCGCCGCCTTCCATGGGCGTGGGGTTGCCCCGCCCGCGCTGCGTGTGACCGAAGGCGTCGCCACGCTGGCGGGCTTCGCGGGTATCGTCGGCTTGCTGATAGATGGCCTGCTCATCGGCGTGATCACATCGAAGCTGCTGAGAGACTAAAGCCGCAAGCCGTTTCCGAGACGCTGCGGCAGCAATCGGCATTATTTCCCTATGGTGAGGGACGCTCTCGCTGTCTCATGCTCACCAGGATGCCTCCCACTAGCATGAGCAGGTAAGCGGCCGGCAGTGCCTCCCTTGGTCATGCGGCGGTTTGTTCCTCCACCACATTCGAGTGTGGCCTCCTACATTTCGGCGGCCGGTTGATCCAGAAACGTCTCGGCGAACTCGACGAAGTGATAGACATCGGCGAAGTTCGTCGCGATGCCCAGCGAGAGGCGCACCGCGCCAACGGTCTTCACATCCTTCTGGCGCAGGCTCATCATGAACTGGTCAAAGCTCATGCGCTCCTCACGGTGGAAGCAGTCCTCCAGCTCCGCTTTGGTGAGGCCCAGGGCGTTCTCGCCCGCGCCGGGATTGCAGAAGAAGCCCCCGCGCAGGGAGATATTCCTCGTGGCGGCGGCGTCTTCGATGACACGATGCGCAAAGACCTTCCCATCGGGATCAAAGAAGTTGAAGGCGATCGTGCCGCCGCGATCCTCCGTGGTGATGGGACCATAGATGCGCACCAGGGGCATGCCGGACCGATGGCGCAGCCGGGTCATGCTGTCGAGCAGCCAGCCGGTGAGGTAGTTCACGCGATCATGCACGAGATCCAGGCCTACCGAGCGCAGGAATCTCAGCCCGATCTCGACGGCCGGCAGGTTGAGATAGTCAATGGTGCCGTCCTCGAAGGCGATCTCCCCTTCATCGAGGTAGAAGCCGTCACCCTGCACTGAGGCCATGGTGACGGTGCCGCCGGCGAACCACGGCCGCCGCAGCTTTGCCAGCGCCGTCTTGCGCGCGATGAGACAGCCGACCCCGGTGGGGTAGCCAAACATCTTATAGAAGCTGAGGGGCACGAAGTCGGGATGGATCTCGCCCAGGTCGAGCCGGTTCGTTGCGGCGAAGGCGGCGCAGTCGAGCAGCACGTCCCAGCCCTTCGCCTGCGCCTCGGCAATCCAGTCCATCGAGTGACGCACGCCCGAATAATTCGACTGCGAAGGATACGCGAAGAGGCTCGCGTGGCCGGGCTGAGCGAGCTCGAAGGCGGCGCGCAGGCGGTCCTCGTCGAGGCGCAGATCGGGCGGCACGACCGGCGAATAGGTGACCGTGGCGCCTTTCGCCCTGGCATATTCGCGGATGCCGTTGACCGAGTTGTGATTGTCGAAGGTCATCAGATAGTGGCCACCGGGCGCGAACGGATAGGCCTCGCCGACCAGCTTGAGCGCTCCGCTGGCATTCTGCGTGAAGACGACGCAGTACTCATCGCGCGAGGCGTTGAAATAGTCCAACACGAATTCCCGCGCATGCTCGTCTAGCTGGGTGGCGGCCTGTGAGGTGGGGTTCCCAGAATGCGGGTTGCCGAAGACCCCACGGCTCAGCAGCGCCATATGCTCGCGGAGCTGCGAGTCCGCGTAGAGGCCGCCGCCGGTGTAATCCAGATAGATGTGGCCCTGCTCGTCGAGCCGGCGATATTCGCGGGCGCGCAAGTCATCGAGCGCTCGGGTGCCCTCATAGGCGGGCGTCTTGGCGATAAAAGCCGCCTGGGCGGCTTGGAGTCGTTCAAGCGTCTTCATGTGAGCGCCTCGCCGTTGAGGGGACATCTGACTGACAGTCTATCCATTACATGCTATCCAGCCCGCGACGTCAACCCGCCAGGCGCTGTTGATGGGTACCTTTGCCCGCTCGGTGTAGCCTTATTGGCCTGCGATACGTATCAGTATGGGCGCACCACCTATGGGCGAGCGAGCGCCATCGCAGCCTGGCCGCGCGGTAGCCCGCACTGGGGGGCGGTGGGCTAGGCGCACCCTTCCCACATGGGATACCATAGCGGAGAGACAAGCGGAAGCGTTCATCACTCGCCGGCGTCACCATCACGGCAGGCGCAGTGGAAAGGAGTTGTGTCACAGTGGAACTCGACATGAGCTCGATTGCGGCTCACCTCTCGCCGGGCCGCCGCACCGTCGTGGAGACGCTCTATGCCAAGAAGGCGCGGAGTCCGCTCGCGGCATTCCTGCTGTGCTTTTTCGTTGGGCCGGTTGGCCTACACCATGCCTATCTGCGCCAGTGGGGGCGCATCTGGGGCCACCTGCCGCTGCCCGCCATCGCGCTGGCCTTCGCGGGCCTGGGTCTGGGCCACATCCTGACGACATCCGTGGCGCTCATCGGCTTCCTGATTGCGATGGGGGGCGCGATCGTGTGGTCGCTAAGTGAGCTGCGCACCGTGGATGGCGCGGCTGATACATGGAATGCGGCCCTCGCGCAGCGGCTGGTGGATCAAGCGGACTCAGGACAGCTCGACGCGCGCATCCCAGCGGTGACTCGGCCCGCCACGGCAGACACATCAGTTGTGCCGGTGGCCGCGGCGGCCATCCCGTTCGTCGCTCCTGCCCTGCCGCCCGTCGCACCGGAGCCCGTCGCACCGGAGCCCGTCGCACCGGAGCCCGTCGCACCGGAGCC
>DASWAC010000014.1:0-2504 GCA_036391335.1 Ktedonobacterales bacterium | reverse complement strand
CCGTTATTAGCCTGAATCTCGTGGCGATAGGCAATGCATGCTCGCTTGTTGTGAATGCCTATTGCTTGAGGTTTCGGCATGCGGCCACCAGCCCAGCTCTCTTCAGCTCATGGTCGAGCCAAGTGAGGGCGATAGCCCTCTTGGCGGCTCTCCCACTCTGCACACTGGCCATGGCGCTGGTCATCCCTGCTTCGAGTGCAGATTCTGATTTCTTGTTCCTCCTCCTTCTCGTGCTCACTGGCGTGGCACAACTCGCGTCGCTTGCGGCGTATGTTTGGCTCGCAACAAAGATGAGAGTGGCGTCCTTGGGCCGCCTCTCCTGATGGGAGCCATAGTACCAAGCTGACATGTGGATGAGCTCATCCACCGCGGTCATGCTGCTCGCTCGGCCTCGTTCACGACCAAAGCACTCCGCATGTAGCGAATGATCCACTAAGGGGGCCAGCCCACCGCTGGACTGGCCCTTTCGCATGCGCACACTACGTCTCGCGAGCCAGACGCTCGACGACTTCCGTGAGCCAGGCATCTTCGGCGCGCATCAGCCTGATCGAATGCTCGATGGCGAGATTGACCCCGAGGCCAAATGCGTGCGCCGGGGCACGCTCGAACTCGGCCAGGCGGTCCCGCAGCTGGGCGTGACGCGTGCGCAAGAGCTCGCGCACCTCAGAAGCCGGCAGCGTCTCGGCGAACATCGTGCCGATATCACCGCTGTCATAGAGTGGCGCCGAGGTCGCCAGGTTTTCGCGCAGCAGTGTCAGGAAGAGCGCCTCGCCGCTGGGGGTGATGGCATAGACTTTGCGCTGGGGACGATTACCCATTCGCTCGACCTCGACGCTCACATAGCCCTCCCTGGCCAGCCGATCGAGGATGGCGTAGGCGGTCGGCTTCTTCATGTCTGTCACCCGACCGAGGTTGCGCTCGACGTAGTCATTGAGCTGATAGCCGTGCTGGCTGTGAGTGCGCAGCAGGCCCAGCAATAATAGTGCGCGCGAATCCATGAAGGGCCCTTCTCTCTACGTGCTTGGCGCAATCTCGCGCACCATCACCGTCCAGCTATCCTAAATGCAGTATAGGCGCTTTGACGGTGTTGCGCGGTCGTGGTCGAGCGATCCAAATAGCCACACTTGACTATTCTAGTGCCCACGTTCTATACTCATTATAGTCATACATGACTAATCACTAGTGACTGTCTGTCGTCCGTCACCCTCCAGAATGGAGCTCACCAGATGAAGAAACAAGCCGCACTGTGGCTGGTGGCACTCACCATCTTCATTGATATCGCCGGCTTCGGCTTGATCCTCCCTCGGCTGCCGTTCCTCGCGCTCAGCCTCGGCGCGAGCGCCACGGTGCTTGGTATCGTCGCTGCCATCTATTCTCTCGCGCAATTCCTCTTCACCCCATTCCTGGGCGCGCTCTCCGACAGGATTGGGCGACGGCCGGTAATTCTTGCCTCGCTCCTGATCGAGGCGGTCTCGTTCGCGATCACCGGTCTGGCCGGCACGCTGCCCCTGCTGCTGCTGGGTCGCTTCGTCGGCGGCCTGGGAGCCTCAAATATCGGCACGGCGCAGGCGGTGGTCGCGGATGTCACCTCCGAGAAGGATCGCGCCAAAGGCATGGGCCTCATCGGCGCATCCATCGGGCTGGGCTTCGTGGTCGGTCCGGCAGCCGGCGGTGTGCTCAGTGGCGTGTCGAGCGCGCTCCCCTTCTGGATCGCCAGCGCCCTGGCCCTGGTCAATGCCGGGCTGGTCATCTTCCTCCTTCCTGAGACCCGCACGCCAAGCGGCGCTGCGCGGCCCAGGTATTCGCTGCCGATCTTTGCGGGCTGGCGCGGCGCGAGGCAGCAGCCCATCGTCGGGTGGATGGCTGCGCAGACGCTGCTCTTCACCATTGCCTTCACTGGCATGGAAACGGTCTTCGCCCTCTTTGCGCAGCGCTTCTTTGGCTGGGGCGCGAAAGAGACAGGGTACATCTTCACCTATCTTGGCGTGCTGGTGGTCATTATGCAAGGCGGCATCGTGGCGCGTCTGGTCGCGCGCTGGGGCGAGCGCACCGTGTTGATGCTCGGTCTGGGCATCCTCGCGGCGGGACTCGTGCTGCTGCCAGTCAGCACCTCGCTGGCCCTGCTGCTGGTGGTGCTGGGCCTGGTCGCAGCCGGTGAAGGGCTCGTCTCGCCGACGTCCTCGACCCTCCTCTCGCGCACCACGGGGAGTGACCGCCAGGGTGAGACACTCGGCTTCGTGCAGGGCTTCGGTGGGCTGGGCCGCATCGTCGGCCCTCTGGTCGCGGGCGGGCTCTACACACTCGGTGGGCCGAGCCTAGCCTTCATCGTGAGTGGCGCGGTCGCGCTAGCTGCGCTGGTGGTCGTGGCGCTAGCCATTCGGCCAGTGTCACCGGCACCGACCCCTGTTACAGTCAATCCAGACGAGCGCGAGTCGGTGGCCTCGGCTTCTTCGCGCTAATCTGCCAGTCGCACGTTCGTACAGCCTTCAGCCATTCACACAAAG
>DASWAC010000013.1:0-19210 GCA_036391335.1 Ktedonobacterales bacterium | reverse complement strand
CCACCGCATCACCGTTGCCACACCAAGAAACGCGCCCGACCACGCGTGTCTCTCTCGGCGCGATCATCGCCATTAGCATCTTCTGGTTCGCCCTCAACTATCACTGGGGGGCGCTGCAAATTCTGCTGATTCCCGACCAGGTGACCAGCTTGCTGCTGCGCGAGGCGCCCGGCGCGACCCTCGCTGATCAGGCCGCCTGGGCCAACAGCAACACACCGCTGACCCTCGCCCTGGTGGTCGCTCCCGGCCTCATCGTGGCCCTCATCTCGAATCCTCTCTTCGGCCTGCTCAGCGATCGCACTCGCAGCCGCTTTGGGCGACGCATGCCCTACATCGTGGTGGGCACGCTGCTCAACATCGGGGCGCTGCTCCTCATGGCCTATGCGCCCGGTCTGGGCGTCGTCGGCCACAGCGGCAATACGCTCGCGCCGAGCCTGCTCATCCTCATGGGCGCGCTCATGCTCACCCAGCTTACCAGCAATGCCGCGCAGGCGCCCTTCCACGCGCTGCTGCCCGATATCGTGCCAGAGGCGCAGCGTGGGCTGGCCTCGGGCATCATGGGCTTCGCGCAGCTCTTCGGCACCATTGGCGGTGTGCTGGGCACCAGCCTGCTGGGCATGAACTCGCAGCAGCTGCTCCACGGCACGCAGTCACCCGGTGACTTCGATGCGCGCATCAAGCTGGGGTATATCATCACTGGCGCCGTCATTGGTGTCATCGCGCTCATCACCGCCCTCACCGCACGCGAGCGGGCCGCCCGCATCGAGGCAGGCAGCTTGATCGAAGGGCGCACCATTGGGCAGCTCGGCATCACTGTGAGCGTGGTCGTGGTCGCCATCGCCGCGCTCATTGGCGCCTTCCGCTTCGTGCCAGCATTGGGGCTCACACAGGATTCCTTCGCCGTCATCCAGCTCGTCGCGCTGGTGATCGCGGGCATCGGGGCGGCGCGCGCCTTCGAGTTCCGGCCCCGACGCAACACCGACTTCACCTGGGTTGTGGTCACTCGGATGCTCGTTCAGCTGGGCATCTACACTGTCCTGACCTTCCTCACCCCCTACATGCGCGAGGCCGTGCATGCGCCCAACCCGGAGTCCGCGGCGTCGAACTTCATCATCGTCGTCTCGGTCACCGCGATCATTCCCACTGTCTTGGTCGGCTGGCTCTCGGATCGCTTCGGGCGCAAGCGGATGGTCTACATCTCGGGCGCGTTCATGGCGGCGGTGGGCGCGGTCTTCATCTTCGCGCCCTATGTGATCTCCGGCGACATCGTGCCCATCATCCTGGGCGCGGCGGCCATCTTTGGCCTGGGCTATGGCGCCTATGTCGCGGTGGACTGGGCGCTGGTGGCCGATGTGCTGCCCTCAGACGCGACCTTCGCCCGCGACATGGGGGTCTGGAATATTGGGCTGACCCTGGCGCAGGTGCTGGCTGCCGTGGTGGGCGGCTGGCTGCTGGCCTTCGGGCGCGGAGTCGGCGGCGCGCAGTTGGCCTATGCGCTGCTCTTCCTCGGCTTCGTCGTCTTCTCGGTCGCCGGCACGGTGACGGTGCGCTATATTCGAGGGGTGAAAAAATAGCCGATGGTGCTACGTCGTTGCTTGTGCGACCATCCAGAGGAGGGGAAGCATGCGGCAATGGCTGACACGAGTGATACGGTGGTCTCTGGCTCTCGTGGTGTGCGGGCTGGCGCTTGGCGTCCCGGCGCACGCGAAGGGCTATCCCATGACGCTGACGGTGAGCCCTGATGTGCTCTTAGACGGGCAAGCGGTTCGGGTGCATATCGCTGGGATCAGTGACACCCAGACGCATTATGTGCTGCGAGCCGGTCGCGCAGGGGACACGCCACTCTGCGCGGGCGCGATGCTCATCCCGCGTGCGCCAGCTTTCGCGGGGCAGGTCACCGACCAGAATAAGCCGCCTCTTCTACAAGCTGATGTCTCTTTTCCCTGGCCGGCTTCGCTAGGCCCAGGCACCTACGTGCTGTGCGCGCTCACCCAGAGCGGCGGCCATCTCGTGGCGATCTCGCCGGAGGTGCGTGTGCTCTCGGCGACCGAGCCCTCCGCATTGGCTGATCCAAGCTTGAGTCTCAGTGGCGGTGAAGTCGTGCGGGTGACGGTTCGCAACGTCCCCACTGACCCGTCTCAGCTGACGGCCAGCTTGCGGAACATGAACACCGGCAACATGACTGGGCTCGTCACTTACAACCTGATCATCGGGCCTGAGCCCGGTGTGACATCGTTCGACATCGTGCTGCCTGAGCACATGAGCGTTGGCGACTATCAGGTCATCGTGTGGGCCGGCCACGTGGCTCTGACCAGCAACACGCTCAGCTTGCGCTCCCCCGCATCCCTCCAGCCGACCCCTGTGCCTCATCCGTCACCGGTGGCCGCCGCACAGGTGGATGTAGGCACACTCTCGCTCGTCGGCGCCATCGTCGCGGCGCTGACCCTGCTCATCGCGGGCCTCGTGGTGTTGCCCTCCCTGCGAGTGCGACGCCCGCGTGACCCTGACCTCTCCTACAGCCAGCTCGATTCCCAGCATGGCCAGCCCTGAGCGCGCGATGCTCAGTCGAGACGGTCATATGAGATGCAAGTCTTCCGCCGCACGCTCCAGCTGCTCGCGGAACTGCGGAGCAGCAATCGCGATGAGGCTCCTGGCGCGCTCCGCGAGGTCTCGGCCATGCAGCGCGGCAATGCCGTGCTCCGTCACCACGTAGTGCACCTGCGCTCGCGAGGTCGTCACCGCTGCGCCGGGGGCCAGCATAGGCGCGATGCGCGAGATCAGCCCATCCACGGGCTCGGTGGCGCTGATCCCCGTGGCGGTCGTCGCGGGATCGCCCTGCATCATGGAAGACGAGACCCGTGCCGTCGCCGGGAGGGCGATGATCGGCCGGCCACGCGGCGAGAGCGCCGCGCCGCGCAGGAAATCCATCTGGCCACCAACGCCGCTATAGAGGGTCGTGCCGAGGGATTCGGCGCACACCTGGCCCGTGAGATCCACCTGGATGGCGCTGTTGATGGCCACCATGTGCTCGAACTGCCGGATGACGTGCGAGTTGTTGGTGTAGTCTGAGCCGTGCAGCTCGACCATTGGGTTGTCATCGATGAAGTCGAGGAGTCGCTGTGAGCCGACAACGAAGCTGGCAACGATCTTTCCTCGATCGAGTGCCTTGCGCGCCCCTGTGATGACCCCACGCTCGACGAGATCGAGCACGCCATCGGAGAACATCTCGGAATGGATGCCCAGGTCGTGCCGGTCGGTGAGCGCCTGCAGCACTGCGTCCGGGATGGCACCGATCCCCAGCTGGAGCGTGGCTCCATCCTCGATCAACTCCGCGATGTGCTGGCCAATGCGCATCTGCGCCGCGTCTGGCTGTTTCTGCTCCACCGTGTAGAGCGGCTGGTCCCACTCGACGGTGCGGTCCAGCTCGGACATGTGGATGAAGCTGTCGCCGTGTGTGCGTGGAACTCGCGGGTTGACGAGCGCCACCACCCACTTGGCGGCGTCCACCGCAGCTCGGGTCGCATCCACGGAGGACCCAAGGGAGCAATAGCCATGGGAATCGGGCGGCGACACCTGCACGAAGGCGACATCTATAGCCAGCGCGCCGCCGGGCGCGAAGAGCGCGGGCACATCTGAGAGGAAGACAGGAATATAGCTGGCGCGACCCGCATTGACCGCGACGCGCGTGTTTTCTGCCACGAAGATCGCCCGCAGCGAGAAGTGCCCCTCCCATTCCGCGTCCGTGTACGGCGTGGGCCCATAGGTATGCAAGTGGACGATCTCCACGTCACGCAGCTGACTCCCGCGCGCCACCAGCGCCTCGATCAGCACCGTCGGGGTGGCGCATGCCCCCTGCACGAATACGCGAGCGCCCGACTGGACCACCTTCACCGCTTCGCGCGCACTGCTCCACTTCACGCTCATCATCTCTTTCACCGCCCGCAAGCCATTCTCAGGCTGGTTGCGGACCACTCCTGGAGGCTACCATTGGCCTCGTCACCTTCCTTATTCTATCGCGCCCGGAAGCCGCGCCGAGCTCGCGGTGATGAGAATGTGATTCCCTCTACGCACTCCCTGAAGTGGGTGTGACGCACTTCGCCTACCATGATAGATGGATGGACGTCTGTGGCGCGTGGCGGCGAGGAGTCCAATTTTTGCCGCCTGAGCCAGGGCGAGGAGGGGATTGCCATGAAGTATCTTGATCACACCGAGCTCTTGGGACAGGCAGCCGAGCTTCCCCCAGAGGCCGCGCGCCTCGACGATCAGCTAACCCTTCGCGACGGCAATGTCGTCCGAGTGCGCGCTATTCGCGCGGATGATGATGGCCGGCTCTGCGAGTTCCACCGGCATCTTTCGCCCGAGAGCATCACCTATCGCTTCTTCCACTTCATGCCCGAGCTGCCTGCCAACGACGCGAAGCACTTCACCCATGTGGATTATCACGATCGCATGGCCCTGGTCGCGACCATCGGCGAGGGCGCCACTGAGGCGATCATCGGCGTGGTGCGCTATGACCGCATTGACGAGCATACGGCTGAAGTCGCCTTCGTTGTCGCCGACAAGTGGCAAGGGCACGGCATCGCCACGGCCCTGCTGCATCGCCTCGCGGCCTATGCGCGCGCACTGGGCTTCAGCCGGCTCATCGCGATCACCATGGACCAAAATGCCCGCATGGTCGAGGTGCTCCACCACAGTGGCTTCCCGTGGACTGCCTGCTATCGCGAGGGGTCGCTGGAGGTGCACCTCGACATCACACAGCCGCCCGTGATGCGGCTCTGAGCCACGCCTGGCCTCACCGGCATGCGCGGCTGAAGGCAAGACTCGCAATGCGCTGGCCGAGGCGCTCCAGCATCAGGGCGCCCATGTGGAGTGTCAGCTGTCGCATCAAGAGCGTCTAACAAAGCGTGCCGCAGCCCCACGAGACCCTTACCCCAACCCTCTCTCCCCATGGGAGAGGGGCCAGAGAGGGCGCACGGTTCCTACCAGAGGTGTTGGTGAGGTGTCTTAAGAGCACACACCGTGAGGCAGCGCACGCGGCCAGGGCTCACAGGGGCTTCTCGTCGTGTGAGGCAAGGAATGCCGCCACCGCCACTCTGATGGATGGAAAGAAGTGGTCTTCGCCGATCTTCTCAGTGAGGTGCGTGCGGGCGAGCATCGTTCGCAGCGAGTTCTTCGCGCGAGCCATCGCAAAAGTGATGTGCCGCTCGGCAAAGAGGGCGCATAGGTCACTCAGAGCGTCGGAGGCCGTCACATCGAGATCGGTGATCGCCTCGGCATCGAGCAGAAACCAGACTATGGGGCTGTCTGCCTCCTCCAGCACCATCTGGACACGGTTCTTGAGGTAGCTCGCGTTCGCGAAAAAGAGCGGCGCATCGAACCGATAGACGATGAGACCTGGGATCGTCTCGCTGGCGGGAAAGTCGTCAACATCGTGGAAGCTATCGAGCCCTTCCACGCGCCCGAGGATGGCGTCGTGTGGCCGCACGACTCGTCTGAGCAGCAGCACGACGGAGAGCAGCACTGCCAGGAGAATGCCATAGAGCAGTCCGAGCGCCAGCACGCCGATGAGCGTGGTGAGGGCGATGGCAAACTCTTGTTTACGCACCCGATAGAGGGTCACGTAGACCTGAATGTCAATGAGGCCCAGCATGGCTGCGACGAGCACCGCGCCAAGCGCGGCATGCGGAAACCATGCCAGCGGCCCGGTGAAGACCAGCAGCATCAGGACGAGGGTGAGCGCCGCTACGATGCCTGTGAGCTGTGTCTTGCCGCCGACGCTCACGTTGATGGCGGTGCGCGATCCGCTGGCGCTGATGGGAAAGCCCTGCGAGAGGCCCGCGGCGAGCTGAGCGGCGCCCAACGCCACTAGCTCTTGGTTGGCGTCAACGGTCGTATGCGCTCGTGCGGCAAATGAGCGCGCGTTCAAGATGGTGTCGGAGAACGTCAGGAGCATGATGCCAATGGCGCTAGCGGCGAGCGGGCCGAGCTCGCCTGGTGTGATGCTCGGCACGCCGAGTCTGGGCAGCCCCGATGGGATATGGCCGAGAGTAGCGACCCCAGACGCATCCAGGTGAAAGACGGCCACGAGGACGGTCGCGAGGCCCACCGCGATGAGTGGGGCCGGGGCACGGGGCGCGACACGCCGCAACACCAGCACCAGAGCGAGCACGCCGATGCCAAGGGCGAGGGTAGGCCAGTGCGTCTGATTCAGCTTTGAGAGCCACTCGCCCACCTGGCCGAAGAATGAGCTCGATTGGATGTGGATGCCGAATAGCCGGTGCAGCTGGCCGGCGATGACGGTGAGCGAGAGCCCATTCATGTAGCCCACGAGGATGGGCCGTGAGAGGAAGTCGGCGACAAAGCCAAGCCGCACCAGTCCCCCGAGCAGGCACAGCAGTCCGACGAGGACCGCCAGCACCGCGGCGAGCGCGGCATAGCGCGTCGGGTCGCCCAGGGCAAGCGGAGCCACTGCGACTGCCACCAGCGCTGCTGACGAGGCATCTGGCCCCAAAATGAGCTGGCGAGACGAGCCAAAGAGCGCATAGGCAACGAGTGGCAGGAGGCTCGCATAGACCCCAGCGATCGCGGGCACACCAGCCAGATCGCCGTAGGCAAGGGCAACAGGCAGGATGACCGCCGCAACCGTGATCCCCGCCACGAGATCGTAACGCACCCAGGTGGCTCGATAGGCGCGCATCCAGGCAAGCCCAGGCACCACACGCATGAGCCAGTCTGGCGGTGTGAATGCGCTACGCTCGCGGCGTGCGGGCGGTGTCTGCTTTTCCATAGGAGGGATGCACCAATCTCGTCAGGGCGCCGATCTCTGGCCGAGCAACGTGAGCCAATCCAGTATAGTATGGCGCACAGATGCGCGCCGACGGTGGCGAGATGCGCGAGCGATGTGACACCCTTGTGAGAGACGCACGCAGCACAGTGAGCATGCTGTGAGGATCTCTTGGCTATCCTGTGTGAGGTACGTGAGTGCTCTTGCGCCCTGCAAGTGCTCATCAGATAGGAGTGAGTGCAGCGATGTGGAAGCGAATTCTCGTGCCGCTGGACGGCTCGAAGCAGGCTGAGCTTGGACTGGCGATGGCCGCCCGTCTTGCGCGAAAGGCAGGGAGCGAGCTCTTGCTCTTGAGAATCATCAGCGTCCCTCCATTCCCGTTCGCTCCCTATGGTGAGCCGGCCCAGATCACACTGGCCCTGATCGAGGCCGCCCGCGATGAGGCCGAGAGCTATCTGCGCAATGTAAGCGAGAGCATGCTCGTCAAGGGCATCACCGTGCGGATAATGACCCTCGAAGGCCATGTTTCGTCAGATATTCTGGACACCGCGCGCACCGAGGAATGCGATCTCATCATGTTGACCGCGCACGGCTATGGCGGACTGGGACGCTGGCGGCTGGGACGGGTCGCGGAGCAGGTCGTGCGCCACTCGCTGACCCCGGTGCTCATCGTGCCTGCCCATGCCGCGGTAGCCATTGGCGTGGAGGCTGAGGCTGCGCCTATTCGTGTGCTGGCGCCACTTGATGGCTCTGAGCTTGCTGAGGCGGCGACTCAGCCGGCAGTGAATCTCGCTCTCGCGCTGACAGCGCCGGAGAGGATCACCATCCATCTCGTGCAGATCGTGGACCCCATCACCGCCGTGATCGCTGACGCCAGTGAGGGGCCACTGCCCCAGCCGGAGATCGGCCCCGAGGAAAGGGCGCTCGACCTGGCACGGAGCTATCTCGGCGGCGTCGCGAGCAACATCCAGCGCGAGAATCCCACGATGACGGTGACTTTCGAGGCCGTCATCGCACAGGACGTGGCCGCGGCCATCTGCGAGATCGCCGAAGAAGAGCCGCACGCGGACGTGCTCGCCATGGCGACCCACGGGCGTGGCGGCATGGCGCGCTGGGCGATGGGCAGCATCAGTGAGCGCGTGCTCCACACGACGCATGTGCCTCTGCTCGTCGTGCGCTCGCCCGGCGCCATCACTGCCGATCGCCTGGCCGTCGAGGCTGCCGAAGAGGCGAAGCTGCATCAGTAGCAGCCGAGCCAGGAGTCGTGAGCGGTGGGGTTGGCCGCACGGTCACGGCCAGCCCCGGTTCTCGGTGTGGGCGCTCCTACGCTTTCAGCGCCGCGCGCTCAGGTCGTGATGGCACGATCACCAGCGGGCCCGGCGTGTGCCGCAGGACCTCCGCCGCGACACTGCCGATGATCACGCGAGCCAGACTGCCGCGCCCATGGGTGCCCATCACGAGGACACTGCCCCGATGCGTACCGGCCAGCCGTATGAGCTGCTCGGCCACCTGCCCCGATCGCTCGACCGTCTCAACCTCCAGCGAGGTCTCGCTAGTTAGCCGCTCCTTTGTCTCCGCGAGGTAGGCATGCGCCTCACCTTCGGCGGCAAGCTGAGCCTCGCGCTGCACTTCGGCGGCCTCCGCGCCGATCCCCAGCACGAGAGGCGACTCGACCACCCTGACCAGCATCAGCGTGCGATCATTCACCTGCGCGAGCCGCATCGCCATCGGCAGCGCAGCTTCGGCGCTCTTCGAGCCGTCGAGCGCGAGGATGACCTTTGCGTCGGGCTCACCGAGCAGTGCGGGCGTGGCGTGCTCGGCATCACCCTCTGGCAACACCAGGATGGGCGTCGTCGCATGCCCAAGCAAGCCCACGCTGACCCGTGGACGCCACAGGGTTTCGAGAAAGGCGCGCTGCTCAGGGGCCAGCACGATCATCTCCGCGGCCTGCCGTCTGGCGGCTTCGGCGATCTCAGAGGCAGGCTCACCAAATTCCACGACGAAATGCGCCTCGATCCCCTCGCTGCGCAGTGCTTGCGTCTCACTATCGAGGAAGCGCTCCACCTCGATGAGGTCGCGCGCGCGCGCCGTGGGCGCGGCAACATGGATCAGCACGATGCTGGCTGAGGCGTCGCGTGCGAAATGCCGGGCCATCGCCAGAGCATCGTCGTCACGCTCGCTGCCTTCGATGGGAACGAGAATACGTCTTGCCATTGTTGACTCACCATCCTTGTCGGTCACTCATGCCCTGGTGGCGCGCAGCGCGTTCAAGATCACCAGGACGTCTATTCCTTCCTGTAAGAGCGCGCCCGTCGTAGGCGCGATGAGGCCGAATGCGGCGCAGACCATCGCTATGAGGCTGAGCCCCATGCCGACCCATATCCCCTGCACAGCCACGCGCATGACCCGTCTGCCAACTTTGACGGCGCGCACCACCTGGAGGATGTCAGACGAGAGGAGCACCGCATCAGCAACAGCCCCGGCAGCGGTGATCCCCTGCAAGCTGACGGCCATGCCGACCGTCGCGCTGGCCAGTGCGGGCGCGTCATTGATGCCGTCGCCCACCATCAGCACATGGCGCCCCTGCGTCTCCAGCGCCATCACGACTTCTACCTTCCGCTCCGGCAGGCAGCGCGCCACGATGTGATCCACCTTGGCCAGCGTCCCAATCTGATGCGCCACGGTCTCACCGTCACCCGTGAGGAGCCAGGTATCTTCGATGCCGGACGCCTTCAGATCGGTGATCAGCCGCTCGAGCGCTGGCCGTGGCACATCGGCAAAGACGAGCAGGGCATGCACGCACCCGCCAATCGCTATGAAGCTCCCGATCTGCCCGTCGGCGCTGCGACGCTCACGCTGCTCGGCAAGCGCGCTCGGAATCGTAACGCCAAGATGCCCCATGAACGTGCGATTGCCCACCGCGATGTCTACCGACTGCTCAACCTCGGCGGACCCGGCCTCGCCGGCGACAGGGAAGGTGACACGCCCGCGGATCCCTTTCCCATGGATTTCCTCCAGCTCAGTCGCGATCCGAAGCGGCTGGCCTCCCCGCTGTGCGGCATGGACGACCGCGCGCGCCAGCACGTGTGTCGAGAATTGCTCCACCGATGCTGCAAGCCACAACAGCGTATCCTCGGTGTAGGCTGTCTCCGTGCCCACGGTGAGCAGTGAGACGACCTCAGGCTGGCCCAGTGTCAGCGTTCCCGTCTTGTCGAAGACCGCGACATCCACTTGCCCGAGCTGCTCGATCGTCGCGCCGCTCTTGACGATGATGCCCTGGTGGGCCGCGCGATCGATGCCAGACATGATGGCGATGGGGGTCGCCAGAATCAGCGGGCACGGCGTGGCCACGACCAGCACCGCCAGCGCGTAGATGCTGTCGCCTGAGAGGAGCCACGCGAGTCCGGCCATGGCCAGCGCGATCGCCGTGAAGCCCGCGCCGTACCGGTCGGCGAGGCGATGGATTGGCGCCTTGCGCTGCTGCGCCTCGGCCACCAGGCGGAGGATCTGAGCATACTGGCTCTCGGCACTGCGCTTGAGCGCCTGCACCTCCAGCATGTGATCGAGATTGACGGTGCCCGAGAGCACCTGCGCGCCGGGCTCCTTGCTCACAGGGAGTGACTCGCCCGTCACATCGGCCTCACTGACTCCTGAGGCCCCCGCGACCACCAGGCCATCCACCGGGATGAGCTCCCCCGGCTTCACGACCACGACCTGGTCGCGCTCGACGGCATCGGCCGGGATATCCACGAGCTGCTCGCCTTGCCAGATATGCGCCACGCGGGGCGCGCGCTCGGCGAGCCGTGAGAGCGAGCTGCCCGCCCGGTGCAAGGCGAAGGCTTCGAGCGCCTCGCCGCCTGAGAGCATGAGGACGATGATCGCGCCTGCGAGATATTCGCCGAGGGCGAGAGAGCCACCGATCGCGAGGATGGCAATGACATCCACCCCGATCTCGCGGCGAGCGAGCTGGCGCACGGTCGCCCAGAGCAGCGGTACCCCGCCGAGGAGGATGATCGCAATCAGACTCCATTGCGCCAGCCCGTGCCACCCGGTCAGCCAGCTCACGAGGCTCACGAGGAGCAGCGCGAGCACGCTGAACGGGAGGGGATAGCGCCGCATGAGCCCGCCGATGAGGCCGAGCGCGTGCACCGGGCTACGCCGTGGGGCGCGATCGGGCATCGTGGCCACTGGCTGGGCTAACGCATGGTCATCACGTGGGGCCTGAATCATAGGTAGGACTCCGCTCACAGCGGCGGACGACATGCCAGCCGGCACCCGAAGTGTAGCAGCGCCCGCTCACGGTTATCTCACGACGCGATGGCGGCGTATCACAGCCACGTGATGCGTCTAGAGCAGGCGCGAGAGCCCCTCGATGAGACGATCGATGTCGCGCGGCGAGTTATAGGCTTGAGCGGACACGCGAATGAGCTGAGTCTCGTTCCAATTGACGACCGGCGCCTCGACCTGAAAGCGGTCCCACAGATTCCGCTTGAGCTCTTCTCCCTGCGCGCGCCCAGAGATGGGAAGCGGCAGGCTGCACATCTGGAGCCACCACTCAGTGGAATCTGGCGCGAGCGGAGGCAGCCCGGTCAGCTCGCTGATGCGACTATGCGCCTCGCGCAGCAGCTCGTGCGCCCTAGCGCGCACTGTGTCCCAGTCGTTTTCTTCTTGAAAGCGGATGGCCGCTGGCACGCTGAGCCATGCGGCTGGGTCGAACGTGCCGGACCACTCGAAGTAATCCTGAAATGGTGAGCCACTCGGGCTATCAGCCTGCCAGCCAAAGCTGACGACCAGAGGCTCTAGAAGGGCCTGGCGCTCTGGCCGGGCATAGAGGAAGCCAGACCCCACCGGGGCGCAGAGCCATTTGTGGCAGTTACCAAAATAGAAATCGGCGCCGAGACTGTCGAGGTCGAGGTCGAGCTGGCCGGGGGCATGCGCGCCGTCAACGACGGTGATGATGCCCTGCGCCGACGCACGACGGCAGATCGCGGCCAGCGGGAAGATGAGCGCCGTTGGCGAGGTGATGTGACTCACGACCAGCACGCGGGTGCGCTCGGTCACCCCTTGCCAGAGCTCGGCGATCATAGCCTCGGCGTCGGTGACGGGAACTGAGATGCGCTGCGCGCGATAGTGCGCGCCCTGCCGCTGACACATGAATCGCCATGTGCGCTCCACCGCGCCATATTCATGGCTCGTGCCCAGCACTTCATCGCCCGGCGCCAGGTGGAGTGAGTGCGCGACGATATTGCAGCCAACCGTCGCATTGGGAATGAAGACGATGTTGTCGGCGTGCGCGCCCACATAGGCGGCAAGCTGCCCACGCGCTGCCGGGAAGAGGTCATGGCGGCGGCGCGCGAGGAATTCTACCGGCTGAGATTGCAACTCACGCTGCCAGCGCTGATAGGTGTCGAAGACCGGCCGGGGGCAGGCCCCATAGCTGCCGTGATTGAGAAAGGCGATATCGGGGCGCAGCAAGAAATGGCTGGCCGCGGCGGCGATGGGCGCGGCTCGCGTGTCATCGTTCATGTGATGGAATCCTTTGCGCGGGGCACAGCGCGTCATGAAAACGCCTTGAGCATATCAAGGGGGGCTCGCGCTGTCCACGACTCAGGAGCCAGAAGTCCGCCGTGAGGTCGTCGGGGTGCTGGCGGCTGCCATGTGGTGACTGCTGCCGCGCATAGAGGTGATCTCGCCCTCCCGTCCCTCAGCCCGCTCGCGACTGCCAGGCCGGGCACAGGCCGCGCACGATATCATCAGCCACCCGCTGCCAGTCAATGGTTCCCGGGTGCAGGTGCCATTGGATCATCAGCCCCTGGAGGGTGGCCAGCAACATCTGAGCATGCAGGCGGATTGCTAGGTTGGCGCGCATTTCCCCACTGGCGACTCCGGCTTGCAAGAGCTGCTCGAAGATCTGGATGGTGCGCGCTTCTTGGCTTTCTACCTGCTCCGCCAGCGTCGGGATGGTCCGCCCTAAGATCCAGCCCTCCATCAGCACCCGGCAGGCGTCGGCCTCTGCCGCGACATGAGCCCCGGTCACCTCGATGATGATCCGGAGGACCGCGGCAGGCGATAGGCCGGGAGTCACCCGCGCCCGGATCGCCGTCTCCAAGCCACAGCTCCAGCGATCGGCAAGGGCCAGATAGAGGGCCTCTTTGCTGGGAAAATACAGGTACAAAGCGCCCCGCGAGAGCCCGGTCGCCGTCACGAGATCCTCAATGGTCGTGGCGTAATAGCCGCGCTGGGCAAAGCAGTGAAGCGCCGCCTGGAGAATCTGCTCCTGGCGCGCTTCCTTAGCAGCAGCGCTGATCTTCGGCATGAGATATCCCTCTCAACCACTCTCTCCGTTCGGCCATCGCCTCGATCAAGCAATGGACCTCGCGTGCCCGCAAGGCGCGAAGCGAGCCACCGCGAGGGGACGACAGCCATAGGCGGCTACACAGCGGGCCACTAACACTTCAAGCGGACGTGGGACGCAGGGACCTCGTCTCTCGCGGCGTACAGTGGTATTATAAAGAACGGATAGTCGTTTTGTCACCATCAAGCGAGCCTGCGCTTCTATGGCGTGAGGAGGATAGCGCGATGCGTCGCATTCCACTCTTGCATTCCCTTTGGTTCGCGATTCCGGCCACGCTACTCGTCTACGCAGGCAGTGACTGGCTGGATCACCTCACGCGCACGCGCTGGGGTGACGCCTTGACGGTGGTGTACTTCGCAGGCTATGGGCTCTATTGCCTGCAAAACTACCTACACTGCCGCGAGGTACACTGCCTGGTCACTGGCCCAGGATTCCTGCTGGCTGGGGGGTTGACGCACGTGCAGGGCATCGGCCTCTTTGCCTACGGCCTTGACGTCCCCTATCTGGTGTTTGGCACGGCGGCATGTGTGGGGTGCCTGCTGGAATGGCAATACTGGAGGCAGACTGGCAGCCACTTCCTGATGGCCTGAGTGTCTCTCGAGGATCTTGCGCTCCTATCTGCTCACCACTGAGCGGGAGACGCAAAAAGGCACAGCGGCGAGTAGCCACCGTGCCTTGTGCAATATGCCGCAGCCAAGAGTCTGGGTGAATCCCCGCACGCCTCAGCCGGGCGGAAAGCTCACCGAAGTGAGCGCGAATTACGGCCGAACATTATTAGCGACTGCCAGTGCGCTTCATCCGAGCGACTCTGCTGGCGGCGCCACCCTTCTTACCGGCTTCGCGGGCCTCTTCAGAGGTCCACTCATGCGCGGTGCCCTGCGCATGAGCTGCGCGACCGCCCTTAGACGCGATCTCACGCTGCTTCTTCGCCTCCATGGAGGCAAACCCGCGGCCCTTACCCTTGGTCTTGGTTGGCATGGACGTCTTACTCCTCACCTGCTAGGGTGAATATAGTGCCGCACTATCTCGGCAATCCGAGTATAGCTGATGCTTTAGTCTAAGTCAAGTGTACATGGTGTGAATATTCTCACTGGATCAGATACTTCACACCCGCGAGAAAACTCGACTAGTCACACTGTGACACAACCTCTGCGCTACCCCCGGACGGCTGAGGGCGTGTCGCGGCGACATTTCAGCGCTCGCACTCACGAGCCCCTTGGGCGCGGGTACATCGCAACTTTATGACACCTTGCGGAAATGTTTCAGTCACTTGAAACTATTGGTATGGCCGCGAGATCATCGAGCGCCTGATGCGAGGCTATTCCTTACGAAATCAGCGGTGATCCAGTCCAAGCATGCGCTCTTGAGAGCTCGTGCTCGGCGCGAGGATGGGAAATGGCTGCGCACGACCTAGAAAAGCCTCATCGCTTACCTAGGGCGTATGGCAGTGAGCATGCAGCAAGAATCGCATGGATAGCGACCTAACGCCGCCGCGCCGCGCTTCAAGCGGGCTCGCACGCTTGTTGCCACGTGGAAAAGGGCGCTCGCGGCCCTGAAATCTTGCCAGCTTACTCCGGCCCTGGCGGTGTCTGTGGCGCTTGCGGCGCGCGCGTGGTCGGCGCGTCATCGTCATCTTCGACCCGGCGCGAGGCTTCCTCCAGGCTCGCGGGGGCAGGCTGATCACTCAGCACCGCGAGGATGCGCGCGTCAATCTCGCCAAAATCGGTCCCGCCGAGCCGGCGGGTGAGGCGCTGCGGGGGAGCGCTGCTCGCGGCGGGTGGTCGCGAGATGTTGCCCGGATGAGACTGGCCCGCCCGTGGCGGCGCGCTTGGCACGGGGGGGAAGCCCACCGGCTGGACGGGACTCATCGCGGGTGGCACCGTCGCTGCTGGCTCACTGGAGCGTCCCGCGCCCCACGGATCCACCGGACCGGTCGCACCTGTCAGATCACGTGGTGCGGGCAGAGCAGGGGCTGGCTGCGCAGGTAGGGCTGGGCTGGCGGGTCGCGGCGTGCGGCTGGCGCGATCATAGTACTCTATCCAGGCGATGAGCTCGTCTGGGTTGGCGACCCGGTGCAGCCGGATGCGTATGTAATGTCCCTCACCGCGCAGCGCGAGATATTCAGGCACGCGTGGCTGCCAGGGGAAGGCTTCGATGCGTGCGTCGGCTCTCGCCGCAATCGCTAGGGCGATGCGCCCGACGAAGATGGCCACCTGATAGAGCGGGCTCACCCTGGATCTCGCACGCTCGACACGCGCCACCTGTGGCCATGCCAGCCGCACCGTCATCAGCGGGCGATGCGCGCTCACCTGCTGCGCGTCCACGCGATAGGTCTGGCGGCCTAGCCTGGCCCGCAACGCCATCACGGCGCAGAGCAGCCCGACAAGCACGCACCCCACACCCAGCAGCAAGCCGCCCGGCACGAAGATGGCGCAATAGAGCCCTGGCAGCATGAAGAGCCCAGCGCCGATGAGCCACCACGTAATGAGGTTCTGCACATCGTCCGTGGCGCTATAGGGCCCGCCGTGTGTGGTGCCCCAGGTGCCGCCATGGTCTTCCCACTCCTTGAATCGCCGATAGACCTCGACGCGAAAGCGCTGGTAGTCGGCCACCATATCCTCACGGATGTGCAGCTCGCGCGTATCGAGCGCATAGATCACCAGCCAGCGCAACCGCTGCCCGTTGCTCGCCATCACGCGCTCGGCGAGGCGGTCCACCTCACCCCAGGCCAGCTCACTGCGCCAGGGTCCACGCACCACGCTGATGCCGCCCGGCCCCAGCGCCACGGCTGATGAGAGCTTGAGGGCATAGACGAGAGTCGCCCAGATGACCGCCAGCAAGATGCTGCCCGCGAAGACCGCTCTGCCCAGCGAACTGCCGATGCCGAGCTGCGACCAGACGTAGCCGCCGCACCCGATGACCACCACCGCGAAGATGACCAGCCACATCCAATCGGCCATGCCAGGAGCCTTGTAGATGGTGCCATAGTCGGGAGCGCTCGCCTGGGGCGAGCCGGTGGATGCCGCCGGGCGGGCGGATTTGCGCGGGCCATTGGTCATAGCGCTGACTCCGGGCGAGCGAGATAGGGAGAGTCAATGTCTAAAGATGCTCGCGCCAGTGCCAGTATAGCAGAGCGCCTCAAGCCCCGCTGCATGCCCAGGCCGCTATGCCGCGATGGGCTGATAGCTAATGGTGACCCGATTGTCGTGACCACCCCAGTGCCACACGAAGTAGTGCCGCTCGATCCAGAAATGTCTTGCGACCTGCCGTGAGCCCCGCACCGGATTCCCCTGGGCGTCAGTGGTGGTGACGACGGTGGTCTGGTGCAGCCCTTGCGCCGGCGAGATCGTGGTCATGGCGGTGTTGTCGCTGCCATGGAAGCGCAGATTCACCCGCATCCACTGCGAGAGGATTGCCCGCTGACTGACATTCGCCCGCAGCTGATCCTGACCCGATGCCACCGCGACGCCAGATTGCGTCACGATCTGTGTCGGCCGCACCAGCACGCTCAGCGTGTTCGCATTGCCCCACACATCAACATTCAGCGTGAGTCGCTGGTTGGCGAAGGCGCGCTGCCGCACCATGGCGACGGTCACCTTTTCGCTCTGCGTGCCCACGCGCACCATCGTCGCCATGGCGATGCCAGACTGCGAGATGAGCTGGCTGGGCGTGACGACGATGGCGTGGCTCGCCCCAGACGTGCGCACGGCGATATTGACGGTGGCGGATTGCAGTGAGCGGGCGTTTTGGGTGATCGTCACGATCGAGACGGGGCTGGCAGCCTGGGCGGGCGCAGCGGTAACCATCAGGGCGACCAGCAGTGTGCCCCAGACGAGCACGAGCCGCAGCGCCCGCGCTGACCATGAGGGAGATCGGCTCATCGGAAGGCTCCTTGCCGTTGCTGAGGTGGTCGGCGAGGCGTGAGGGCGAACGAGACGCGGCTGGTGAGGTGGTCGGCGGGCATAGGCAAGTGGAATATCTGCGGTAGCTCGCCACCGGTAGGAGTATACGTCGCGCACGCCAGCAAGGCGCCGTCGGGGTGCGCCGAAGTGGTTGTGGCCATGGTTGCGAAGTGGTTGCGAAGCGCACAGCGAGCCTCGACGGCAGCGCGCCCACTCATTTCGCTGGCTGGGTCCGCTTCGTGACCGCCGTCGCCGCACTCTTCTTGCGCGCCGTGCCACGGGCAGGCATCCCCAGGCCTTCGCGCAGCAATGGCGAGAGTGCCGCGGGCTGTGAGTCGCCAATGACGATGCGCTGCGCCCCCAGGAAGCGAGACAGATCGCGCACCGCCTCCGCTAACCCCTGGGCGAGGTCCGCGTTGGGCTCGACACCCGGCTCCAGGTGCAGCGCGCGAATGATCAGATCGCCGCGCTCGCGATCCATCTTGGGGTCGAGCCGGCCCACCAGCCTGCCATGGTGCAGGATGGCGAGGCAATAGTAGCCATATTTGCGCTTCGCCGGAACGACATAGGCCTCGAAGGCGACCTCATAGTCGAAAAGCTCGCGAGCACGGGCACGGTCCCAGATGAGGCTGTCAAATGGAGAGAGCAGGGTCGTGCGCGTTGAGACGTCACCCGCGCGCAGGCGCTCCAGGTCGGGCAGGAGGTCAGCCGAGAGCCACGCCGGCTCATTCAGACCCTCCACCTGGGCGGGAATCAGCAGGCCTTCGCGCGCCATCGCGCCCAGCATCGTGGCCCCGGCGTCACGTCTCGAGCCTTTGGCCGTGGCGCGATAATCGCGGACGCGGAAGTAGTCCCACAGCCACGAGCCGGTCGTCACCCCCAGCGCCTGGGTCGTCTTGCGGGCGAGGTAGCGCACGCGCTCATCGGGCGAGGGCGTCTCGTGATCCGCCGGCACGACAGACCCAAAGGCGTCGGCCAGCACACGCTCGCGCACGTCATAGACCTTCTGGCCGCCGCGACGGCTGTGGATCATCAGCTCGCCCATCGTCCACAAGATGTCGAGCGCGCGACGGCTCTCCTTGGGGCCATACCAGTCCCATGCCGTGCGCTCGCCGGCGGGCGCGTTCTCGAAGTCGGATGAGGCCAGCGGCCCCTCCGCGCGCACCCGATCGAGCACCTGCTGGATCACCTCGGGATGCTCGTCTCGCCACGTGCGCAACATCTCCCAGAGCAGACCATCCGAGGCGCGCAGCATCACGCCACGGTAATAGGGATAGTCCGTCATGGGCACGATCGAGGCCGCGTGGCTCCAATACTCAAAGACATGCCGGTGAGGATGCAGCAGCTGATCGAGCAGCGTGTCATCATACGCGCCGAGGCGGCTCCACAGCACAAGATATTGTGTCCTACGCACCACATTGATCGTGTCGATCTGCACCACGCCGAGCTGCTCGACCATGGCGCGCACGGCGGCGAGATCAGGTGGGGTCTCAGGCTGGCGGTGCAGTCCCTGCGCGATGAGCATGAGGCCGCGAGCTTCGTCACGGGAGAGCGAGATGGCTGCTGAGCTTGGCATGGCTGGCTCCGTGGGGGGAGGACTGGAACATATGTCGCATTGTAAAGGAGATTTTGACACGCTTGCCACCCCCGCGCGACAGGTGTATAAGAGTGGTGGGTGACAGGCAAGTAGTGTGCCCTTCACACGAGAAAGAGCCCAGGATGACCATGATTGACCCGACGGTGTTGGTGGGGGCCGGTGTCGTGGGTGGGGTGGCGCTCACACTGGTCGTGCGCGGCGTGTTTGGGCTGGCGCGTGGCCGGGGTGGCGCATTCGCGGGCCGGTGGGAGCAGCTGGCGCATGATGCGCGTGGCGGGGTGCGGGCGCACGATATGGTCGCCAGCCGCCAGTCGGGCAGCCAGGTGAGCGGAACCATTCGCCGGCAAGAGCCGTTGATCGAGAACTACAAGTCCTGGCGCTTCCAGGGACGCGTTACCAATGGCCTGCTCAGCGCCACCTATTGGAGCGACGATCCCGGCCGCACGCCACAGGTGCATGGCTCGCTCTACCTCGCCCCCGACGCCGAGGGACGGCTCGTGGGCACGCTCAGCACACGCCAGCTCACCCAGCATGGGGACGGCTTCCTCGACAGTGCCCTCGAGACTCGGCTG
>DASWAC010000012.1:0-5749 GCA_036391335.1 Ktedonobacterales bacterium | reverse complement strand
AGCAGGGAATAGTGGTTCGCCAGGGTAAATGAGCCCTTCGCACGCGGATGACTGGTGATGACTATCGTCAACACATGGCCACCGCCTTGGCCCGGGACGGAATCGCAGCAGCCACGATCATCGCCAAAGCCGTTGAATCCGAAGCCAGTGAAATCGGACTCGTCCCAGGAGATGATGATGGCGGCATTGCCTTTCCAGGCCTTCGAGGCCATGATCTGACTCACCGCATCACTCAGGAAGGCATCTCCGGCGGCGATGAGGCCGGGCACGTTGGCAAAGCGGCACGGATCAGTCGAGGGTCCTCCACGGCCATGCATGTCGTTACACTGGTCCGGGCTGATCCACACATAGGCGGGCACCGAATCACTGGCCAGATCCGCGCTCAGTTGGCTGTAGTCGACGATATTCGCCATGCGCGCTGGATTGGTCTGCACGTCAAGGTAGGTCACAAACGGGTTGTGCTTGCGCTCGTAGAGCTGGTTGCCACAGGCATGGTCGAGCTTTGTGCCACACAGGCTGAGCGACTGCATGTATGCCTTCCACATGTCTCCGTGGGCTTCCAGCTGGTCGACGATGTTCGGCACGTCCACAGTGGCATCATTGTCGGTGGTCACTCCATTGAGGGCCCCTGACGTCGCCGCGATGTAGTTGGGCTGACTTGGGTGGGTGACGCCATAGTAGTTGCCGGCCACCCCATAAGTCTGGACGGCCTGATTGATCCAGGGGGCGTTGGGGTTGAGCAGGAGCGCCTCGATGCCGGTGTTCTCCATCATGATGGTGAAGACATGCTGGTAGCGAGGCGAGCTACTGTGGGCGCTCGCGGCCACCGGGGGAGTGTGGGCGACGGCAAGAAAGCCCACCCCCAGGGTCATCAGCACTAAGGAACCGATAGACACGGCACGAACGAGCGATCTCGACCACAGGCGGGAGATAAATCGCATAGGTCCTCCTGATGCCAGCATGGCACGAACGTTGACGCGCTCACAGCCATCTCCAATGATGGCCGCTGCCTACGAGCTAAGCATACCAAGCGCGAGGACGTCGAGTCAGCCACACTGGCCCAGCGAGAAGTCATCTGAACGAGGTGAGCCACCGCCCAGCGCGACAAAGCGAGCCCCCTCCACGGGAAGAGGCTCGCCTGGCGTATGGCTATCGCGGCTCACTCACCGGTCACATAGATACGCTCACCAGCCTCCAGCGCGCCGGGATTGCGCAGCCGCAGCACCAGCAGCCACACGATGCCCACCAGCAGCCAGCCACCCGCGATGGCGCCCCCCAGATACTGCGGCAGGATGCCCGGATAGTTGTCCGGGGGGAGTGTCGTGAAGAGCGGCGAGAGCAGCACCACCAGCAGCAAGAGCGCGCCCACGAGTGGCACCACCAGGTGCGGCAGCACGCGGAACTCGCTGCGCTGCTTGCGCAGATAATAGAAGGGCACCGCCAGGCTCACGGCGATGTAGATGGTGAGCACGCTATAGCCCGCGGTATTCACCAGCAAGAGGAAGGTATTCGGCGGCTTGTTATAGACTGCCACGAGCCACGGAGCCACCAGCAGCGCGAAGATCACGCCGATGAGCAGCGCCAGCCATGGCGTGCGGAAGCGTCGTGTCAGGCGGCCAAAAGCGGACGGCAAGGCGCCAGCCCGACCCATCGCATACGCGACACGCGAGAGTGCGGTGTAGCCGGCAGCCATATTCGCCGCAAATGAGGTAAACAGCACCATGCCCAAGAGGTATTTGCCTGACGTGCCCCAGGCGCGGATGGCCAGGGTGATCCAGGGCGCCTCATCGTGCAGGTAGGTGCCTTCCTGCGTGCTTGGTCCCAGATGGTTGAAGCCGTACCCGGCCACGCCCGCATAGCTCGTCAGCACGAAGAACGCGCCGATGAGTAGCACCGCGCTGATCAGCACGGGCTTGATGATGCGGCGCGGATTCTTCGATTCTTCGGCCAGTAGGGCCGCCGACTCGAAGCCGGTGAAGGCGAGCATCCCAATCACCGCGCCGACCAGCACGCCTGAGATGCCACCATGCCCGCCATCCCAGGTGGCCGGGGTAAACGCCTGCAGGCTCTGCCCATCGGCGGGGTTCATGACGAGGAAGACACTCAGCACGACAAAGGCAAGCACCTCGATCGTGCCGAGCACGACCAGCAGCCGAACCGAGATGCGCACACCGAAGAAGGTGAGCAGCCCCATGAGCACCGCGAGGAAGACCCCGCCGACCCACCACGGCACGCCACTCGACGGATCGCTTGGACTCGCGCTGGCCTGGTTTAGAGCATAGCCGAAGGCAATGACATTGAGGGGAAGGAAGACGAGATAAGCGGGGATGCTCAGCCAGCCCGCGAGAAAGCCGAGGCCACGTCCGAGTCCGTTGCTCACATAGCTGTATGAGCCACCAGCCGACGGCAGATGCGCCGCGAGCTGGCCGATGTTGAGCGCGACCAGCAGCGAGCCCACCATCGCCAGGGCGATCGCCAGTGGAAACGAGCCACGCGCATAGGTGATGCCGGGACCATAGCCAAATGCGACTGCCACCCCAGGGCCCATCAGGGCGACGGCTTGGAGCAGCACCCCAATAATTCCCACAGCGTTCGGGCGCAGCCCCACGCCAGAGCCAGTCGCGCTCGCCGTCACAGGCGTCGCGTTGGCTACATGCTCCGTAGACATGCGGTTCCTTTCGTCCAAGATCCTGCCGCGGTGGCCAGCCTGCGCATGCGCCGGGTGCTGCGTGCAGGAAGGCACAGAAGACACTTCAAGGAGGGTATGCCCTGGAGCCTACATCTGGTAGCCTCGTTTCAGCTGTGCCGCGGCGCCTCCGGCGAACGATGGGGGAATCTCGAACCCCAGCGCATCGGCAACTCGATCAATGAGATTGAAGAGTGCGCACACGTAGATGGCATCCACCAGCGCGTGCTCGCTGACTCCGGCGTCACGGGTGGCCACCACATCGGCTGAGGTTATCTCGGCCGGGGTGAGGGCGAGCTTTTCGAGAAAGCCGAGGGTGGCCCGCAGCCGCGCGTTGATTGGCGCTGTGCGCCAGTCGGCCAGCACGGCTTGGGTCAGCTTATCGCCGAGGGCTACTGACGCGACCGCGCCATGTGAGCCCATTCAAAACTGACACTCATTCAGCCGCGAGGTAAAGGCTGCCATCAGCTCCCGCTCGCCATCGCTCCACTCAGATGGCCCGCGCATCGCCGCCTGCACGAGCTCACTGTAGGGCCGGCCAAAGAATTCAGGGCGATAGAGCACCGTCTTGACGATATCCAGCGGCTCCGCGTGGCCGGGTGAGCTCAGCTTGATCATGCGCAATATGAGCTTTTGCGGCAGGCGATGGCCCTTTGCCACTCGTGACAATCGCATCTCAGGCTCCTTTGTCCTCTTCAGCCACGGCCCGCACCGCCCCCAGCCCAGCATCTAGCCGCTCCAGCGCGGCATGCAGCGCGACGCTGATGGTCGCCTCGAAGATCTGGTCCTCTGAATACCCACTCGTGCGCAGAGCGCTGATATCGTCGCTGGTGACCCGATACGCGTGCCGCGCCACCTTCGCGACATAGGCAGCCAAGCTGGTGGGCGGCTCACCCCCAGCCACCAGGGTAGCGCGCACGGCGGGGTCAAGCGCGCCTTCCCCGTGGAGGATGGCCCTGCGAAGGCGACGCATCCGCTCAGCATAGGGATCGTGCATGGCTCAAGACTCCTTTGCGGTTTGGGCCAGGCGCTCGCTGGCATGCACCGTGGCCGGTGGAATGGGGAGGCGCAGAAAGAAGGTCGAGCCCTCGCCATCTAGCCCTGAGCTTTCCACCCAGATGCGGCCATCCATGGCCTCGGTCAGCTCGCGGCACAGATAGAGCCCCAGGCCGTTCCCCACAATGTTGGACGCCAGATCGCGGGGCAAGCGGACGAAGCGCTGGAAGAGGAGGGGGATCTGCTCCGGCGGAATGCCGAAGCCATGATCGCGCACCGCGATCTCGACCATCTTGCGCTCAGCCGTCTTTCCACGCAGCTTCGCCTGCCAGGGGTTGCCGCCGGTGGGTTCCTCTGCTACCAGCTTCGCGGATACCTCGATGGGCGTGCCGGGCGCGGAATATTTGAGTGCGTTGGAGAGCAGGTTGGTGATGATCTGCTGCAGGCGAATCGGCTCCCCCCACAGTGTCATATCGTGCGGCGCCTGGATGCGCAGCTCGCGCTCGACACCCTTCCCCTCTGAGGGGTCCACGAATCCAGCGGCTGAGGCGATGCTCTCGAACACCGGGACGGCCTCTGGCTGATAGTCGCGCGCTCCCTGATCCATGCGGCGCGTATCCAAGATGCTCTGCACAAGCTGGACCAGCTTGTCGCCCGCGTCACTTGCCCGCTGGATCATCGCATCGCGGCGCTCGGGCGCCATCTCTTTGCCCTTGAGCCGCAGGAGCTCGATATTGCCCTGGACCAGCATCACCGGGTTACGCAGCTCATGATTGACGCTCGTGATGAACTGGTCTTTCAGCTCATCCAGCTTCTTCGCGCGCTCATATTGCACACGCACGTCACTGATCTGCCGCAAGATGCGGCGATAGCCACGCGCCGCGCCATAGACGATGGCGGCGAGCACCCATTGCTCGATGACGAAGGCGCCCACGGAGTTAATATTGTTGTGGTTGCCCATATCGGCGTGAAGGCTTGCACTTTGGGCCAGCACAAGCACGAAGGCCGTCGTGCCGGCGGTGGTCGCGAGGATCATCCACGGCAGCCCGATGAGCGCGGAAAGGCCAATGATAACGACTGCGGGCACGGTGAAAAGGTCCGAGAGGATGAAAGGCTGATTCGCCAGCACCGAGAGCACCATGATGAGCAGCGCGGCGCCGAGGATGCTCGCGGTGGCCAGATTGACCATGCGACGCCAGGCCGCGACGGCACCCAGCACAAAGAGGACATCACAGAGCACGATAATGCTGAGATTACTGCGCGTCCCCTGGAACTGCTCCGGTACGATCTGCGACGCAATCAAGAGAAGTGTCAGGATAACGGCAAAGATCGGTGCAATGATGCGCGAGAGACGCAGACGGCGCTCACGGTCATATTCCACATAGATTTGCCGTTCCTCGCGTAAGACAAAAGGAACATCTTTCATAGAGGGGTCTCCTCACTCAATTGCGCTCGAAGGGCTCATCCAGGATCGCCTGCAGGCGGCGCACGCGCTCTTCTTCGCTCAGGCGGATTGACTGTTGGATGGCCGCGACGAGCTCGGCCGGCTTGATGGGCTTCGTGAGGTACTGATCCGCTCCGGCCAACAGCCCGGCAAATCGGTAGTGGTCCTGCGTGAGGGCAGTCAGGATCACCATGGGCATGTCGGCGGTATCGGGATCGCCGCGCAGCGCACGCACGAGCTGATAGCCGTCCAGACCTGGCATCCGAATGTCGATCACCAGGCAGTCGGGCCGCATCTCGACAGCACGCGTCAGGCCGTCTACACCATTCTCAGCCGTGAGCACCGTGTAGCTGCCCAGCAACGCCAATGAGTCGATGATCAGCTCGAGCAGCTCGTGATTATCGTCCACAATGAGCACCGTATATCGCTTGTTTTCCGGTTCGCCAGCCATCATGGCTCCCTTCTCGCGGCCCTGGCAAGCATGGCTTCACGGGCGCGGCCACTCCAGGTGATTGTCAGTCAAAGGCTCAAAATTGGATGAGCTTTCTAAAGCGCAGCACAGTCGCCATATGCAGTTGAAACAGGGACGGCGCCACCGGCTTGACGAGGTAGTCGTCGGCGCC
>DASWAC010000011.1:0-7192 GCA_036391335.1 Ktedonobacterales bacterium | reverse complement strand
AGTGAGCAGGCCCAGGGTCACCGGCGACGGGTCGAGCCGCTGCGAGAGCACGATGAGCGCCACCGCGAAGACACCCGAGAGGGCGAGATTGCCAATGACGGTCACGCTCATGGTGGCCCGCAGCAATGGCTGGCTCAGCGCATAGCGCAGCCCGTCGCGCATCTCGCCGAGCAGCCCCCCGCCCCGCCTCGCGGTCGCATCCACCGTGGCGGTGGTCTTCTCCGGCTTGGGCATGCGCCGCATCAGGCCCAGGCTGAGCGCCGAGACGACAAAGGTGCCCGCGTCCACCGCAAAGGCAGCCGTCGCCTGCGCCGCCGTGGCGACACCGCCGAGCACCGGCCCGATGACCATGGTGAGGAAGGCGCTCATCTGCATGAGGCCATTGGCCGAGGGGATCTCGTCATGGCTTACAGTGAGCGGGAGCATGGCGATCGAGCCAGGCAAGAAGAGCCCGCTGCCGACGCCCTGGAGCCCCGCCAGCACGGCCACCAGCCACAGTGGGGGCAGCCCCAAGAAGAAGGTGAAAGCCAGCGCGCCCACCACCACGGCCCGCCCGATATCCGCCGCCAGCATGATGACACGCGGGCTCAGCCGGTCGGCCAGCGCGCCACCGAGCATCAGCGAGAGGGTCCGCGTCACCGTCTCGACCGCCAGCACCAGCGCCATCTTGCCCGGATCGTGGGTCGTGGCCAGCACGGTCCACGGCAGGGCCAGCGTATAGGCGGCGTCGCCCAGCACCGAGATGAGCTGGCCGCTGAAGAGGAGCGAGAAATTCCGCTGGCGAAAGGGTGAGAGAGGGCTGAAGCGCCTGGGTGGGCTCTGCTCGCCTGAGCTGTCGGCTATCTCAACGGTCACGTAACGAGCTCCTCATGGCGAACGGCGCCAGCGCGAAAAACCGCGATCATGCGCCGCAACTTGGGTGCGCCGGGCCAGCGGAGTATAGCATGGCCGCCATCATGCGCACCAGCGAGATGCGCCGCCCGTGCCCCGACGAAGAGCGCCTCAGCCGGGGAGAACCCCAGCCGCTCGCAGGCCAGCTCATAGAGCCGGGTATCCGGCAAGACGAGCCCCTCTTCGGCGGAGATGATCGTCGTGACGGCGAGATCTGGCAGATCCACCTGAGCGCTCAGGCGGGCGCGGAGGCCTGGCCAGCCGTTGGCCACGAGGGCGATGGGCAGCTCATCGAGCGCCTCGCGCAGCAGCCGCGCCACCGACCCCGCGACCCTCTCGCCCGCGTGGAAGTCGCGCGCCAGGGAGCGCATCTCGCGGGCGTGCAGGCGATAGAGGCAGGCAAGCTCCAGCCAGATGTCGGCGTCATGGACCAGACCCAGACGGGCACGCAGCGCGGCGGGGATGGCCAGCGCCTCGCGGGCGAGCTGGCCGCGCGCCAGACCGAGCCGGGCTTCCCAAGGCGCGAGATGCGGACCCCGCCGCGTGTGGAGCAGTGTCCCTTCGATATCGAGGATGAGCGCCCGAGGGAGCATGGTGCGGCCGTCCTCAGCTAGTCGCCTGGCTTCTCGCCCCCGAAGTGCTGGCGCAGTCGGGCGCGCCAGTCGCCATCATCGCCATCCGCCGGGGTGTCACCGGTGACCCACACTCGCTGATCTGCCGGACGCGCCCCGCGTGGCGCGGGTCTGGCAGGCGCGGCAGGCCTGGCCTCACCCATGGATTCCAGCGAGAAAGCGGCGGCGGAGCGCACGTCAAACACGGGGTCCTCCAGCATGGCACGGAGGATGGACACAGCGGTCCGATCGCGCAGGCGGCCAAAGGCACGGGCAGCCGCGGCACGCTCTTCGGCGGGCTGGGCGCTGGCGAAGGCGCGGATATCGGGCAGCAGGTCGCTGAGGTCTAGCTCGCTGGCGATGCGCATCAGGCGGGCGCGATGCACCGGCTGGCTCACCGCGCCCATGGCGGCGCGCAGGTCCGCGATCTGGCGCGCGGTGTTCCCATCCAGCCCGGCGTCGGCCACCGCCACCTCCACCGGCGGGGCATTGCGGCCCTCCAGCAGGGGAGCGATCCATCCGGCGACGGGAGGCCTGGGGGGCTCGCCGGTGGTCTCGAAGAGGTTGAGCGCCCAGGGAAAGTGCTGCGCGAGCCAGGTATAGAGGATGAGCGTCATCTCGGCGTCTTGCGCGGCATAGGTGACCATGGCCGGCTCGAGGGGTCGCCTGGCCCAGTCTGCCCGCTGGAAGCTCTTGTCGAGATAGACGCCCGCCGAGCGCTTGAGCATGGCCTGCAGGCCGGATTCACGCGGGCCAAAGACGGTGCGGCTGGCGGCCTCCAGATCGATCACGTGCACCGGAGTGAGGCCGCGGGTGGCCAGCACACGCGTATCGGAGCCGACTCCGTGAAAGAGCTTGACGATCCGCGGGTTCTCCAGCGCGGAGGCCAGCGGCATGAGATCGCTGATGCGCAGGGCATCCACCACCCACGAGACCAGCGGCTCGGTGTCGGGCGCGATCTGCAAGAGCGAGAGCTTATGTGGCAGCTCACCGGGATGCCGTATCTTTGGCTGCGCGAATTCGGCGTCGATGGCGATGTGTCGCGAGTGCGCCATGGCCTCGGCCAGGGGAGCGAGATCACTGCCGCGCTCGATGAATTCACGTCGCACCCATTCCGGCGCGCGCTGCTTTGGGAGGTCTGGTCCCCAATAGCCCTTTTCGTCGCGCCCCGCACCGCTGGCCATGCCTTACTCCTGGCGTATGCTCCATGCCCTGTTCCCGCAGTATAGCACCGCGCTCCTCATCCGATGCCTGTGTATGGCGTTTGGGTGAGCCTCAGCCAAATCGAGCGACCGCGTAGCCTTTTCAGGTGGGTCACTCGTTATGAGTGCAGAGGATCGCGCGCCCACGCGTGATCCCGTCGCGGTGTGCCGCCAAAAGGTCAGGCATGCAAGCTCCACTGATGCGCGTTTCCTTGGTATCATAGAGCATAGTGTGATGAGCACACGAGTGCTCCAGAGGAGGGTCTCCTACCATGACAACGGATAGCAGCATCCCGCGGAGCGGGAGAAGCGCGCGCGCCATGCGGCTGCCGCTTGTCGTGGCGCTGGCGGCCCTCCTCGTGCTCATCGCCGCGCCGAGCGCCTTCGCCTCAGGCACACCGGGTGGCATCACCATCACCCCGAAGACTGGGTCGGCCGGGACACAGGTGCAGATCACCGGCTTGAGATTCGACCCCAATACCCATATTCCCGTTGGCTTCTCGGCTGACAGCTCCTGCCCGAGCAGCTTCACCCCGCTTGGCACAGCGAGCACCGATAGCAATGGCACATTTACCCCCAATCCGACGATATTCACCTGGCCCTCGACTGGCACGGGAACAGCCGCGGGCGTGTATACCATCTGCTTCACTGATAAGAATGGCACGCATGCCTCCACGGCGCAGTTCGAGGTGACCGGCGGCGGGACGAACCCGACGCCCACCCTCACGCCAACGCCGCCCACTGGCGGCACCACCACGCCGACAGTGACTCCAACGGCAGGCCCCAAGGCGCACGTGAGCGTGACCTCGCCGGTTCCCGCAGGTGGCATGGTGCTCATCAGCGGCACAGGCTTCTTGACGGCGACACCCGGGACCAGCGGCCGGAGTCTCGCGCCCGCTACCACGACCACGCCAACCACGTCAGCCACGCCGGGGCAGGTAGCCATCTCGGTGGGTCCCGCGAACTCGAATGGCTGCAACACGCAAGTGACGACCCTCACGCCGAATGCCGATGGCAGCTTCAGCGTCTTCGTCCGCGCGCCACAGGTGACCACGAACACGCACTTCACCATCGCGGCGTCATCTCCGGTGGGCAAGTGCGCCTCGGCCACCCACTATGACCATGTCGACCTGCTGATCTCCTCTGGTGCGACGCAGCCGACCTTTGGCGTGGCGACACCGGGCAGCGGCACCCCCGTGCCCGTGCTGCCGACCTTCGCGCCCTCGGCCACTGTCACACCGACTCCCGGTGGAGGTGGCAGCGGCAGCCCGACAGTGGTGATCTATTGCCTCATCGGGCTCCTCGTGCTGCTGGGCATCCTCCTGCTGGGCCTGCTCTTTGCCCGCGCCAGCAACCGTAACCGCGCCGTCACGATTCGCGAGCGCAACACGCCCGTCACCGACGCCACTGCCCAGACCGGGCCCGGTGCGGTGCAGCGCGATATCTACGCAGTGGACCCACGCGGCCGCCAGACACCCGTCGCGCAGGATGTCTTCGAGGTCGAGGAAGAGCCGCTCAACGACGGCGGCCGGTAGGCGCAAGCCTCATGTCTCCCGCCGGTCGCGAGCCAGCTCGTGTGAATTGGGGATAGGGGCCAGGTCGGCTCCTCTCCTCCCGCGTTGGCGCTACCTCGGGATGAGCGGCAGGATGACGCAGGAAGGGTGCTCTTCGTCGGCGAAGACCTGTTGCTCGGCGGCCAGCATCCCTGTCGTCGTGCCGAGCTCTTCGCCGGTGTTGAGGTTCCGGTCGAACTTGGGAAAGGCGCTCGATGCGATCTGCACGCCGATGGCGTGGCGATGCTGGAAGACATGAGACGTGTTCCAGCACTCAATGGTGATCTTATAGACTTTCTCCCGCTCGATCAGGCTCGGCTCCTCGAAGCCATCGCGGAATCGCATCCGTACCATGCCGTCGCACAGGCGCTGGGCGAATCCGCTGGGATGAACGTCAAAGAGCATCGCCGTGAAATCTGTGTCGGGAGCCGACGAGCTCACATAGAGCTCCACCGTCACCGGCCCGGTCACCTCCAACGGCTGCCCCAGCGCCTCCGTGACATACACCAGCACGTCATCACGCCGCTGGACTGCCGCGTAATCATCGGGGCCGCCGATCTGCGATGAAGTCGCCTCAGTGATAAAGGGGACGGGACGCGCGGGGTCATAGGTATAGCCGCTGGGCAGATGGTCCCCAAAGGGGAGCTCGACCGAGAGCCAGCCATCGCCATATCGGCTGTTGGCACTTCCCTCACTGCGCAGATAGAAGCGGAGCCATTCCGTGCGCGCCAGCGGCCATTCGTGCTCGTCGCGCCAGACATTCTCGCCCATCACGAAGATGCGCGCCGGCGGCCGGTCATCCGCGTTGCCACGCAGGTGAGTGTCGAAGAAGCGAATCTGCTCGCCACGCAGATCGATGAGCGATTGCGGGCCGAAGTCCACCTCGCCGAGCTTACTGGTCGTATTCACGCGGTGTCCCCAGGGGCCCATCAGCAGCCGTTGGGCCGCGCGCACTTCCGACGTCGGACCTTGGGTGGTCATGCCGAGGAAGTTCAGCGGGGTGCCAATCTGCTCATCGTCATACCAGCCGGAGATGTGGAAGACCGGCACACGCACCTGCGCAAACTTATCCTGATAGCAGATGGCCTGCCAATAGTCGTCCAGGCGCGCGTGGCGCACATCCTCACGCCAGCGAGGAATCTCGCGGCCGGTGCGCTCATCCATCGTGAGCAGTGGCAAGTGATCGTAGACTTGCGCCCACTCGACGGACTCCATGGGCTGATTCACCCGGCCGCTGGTGTAATGAAGCCAGCAGAGATGCTGTGGCCCTGGCAGGCCGGTCGGCGTCTCGACGAAGGGGTCAGACGGGGTGACGATCGAGATCATAGCGGCCAGGTGCAGTGGCTGCAACACCGCCGTCAGCCATTGAATGCGCCCCGGATACGACGCGCCGATGGTGCCTACTTTCCCATCGCACCATGCCTGGGTCGCAAGCCACTCGATCGCGTCATAGCCATCGAGCCCATCATTGAAGTAAGGGACAAAGACGCCATCGGAGTCCCCACGCCCGCGCACATCCATCGCGACGTAGGCATAGCCAGCCCTGGCGAAGGCACGCCCCACCTCTAGCTGGGCCTCTTGCGATTTGACATAGGGAGTGCGCATCAGCACAGCGGGAACCTGCCCGCCATCTTGCGCCTCAGACGGCAGATAGACATCCGCCGAGAGCGTGACGGTGTCGCGCATGGGCACACGCTGATCGAAGAGGATGGCCGGGCGAAGGGTAGGCATGGGTGTGAGACTCCTGTGTCGGGAGAAGGCCAGGCGCGCGAGGGCGCGCGGCAAGTGTAGGTCCGGGCGTGCGGCGGTGTCAACCTCGGCTCGCTGCGTGTGAGCCGCATCCCCGTAGTAGAATGCGCATGAGTGGCGTGCCGCGGTGGCGCGCGAGGGCTGAAGGGATGGCGCGCGGCATGGCGTGGAAGCTGCTGCTGGTGGGTGTTGGGGGCGCACTGGGCGCGATGAGCCGCTATCTGCTGGGCCAGTGGATCGCGGCGCGGGCGGCGCCTGACTTCCCGTGGGGCACCTTTGCCATCAACATCACCGGCTCGCTGCTCATTGGCTTCGTGCTGGGGCTGGCGAACACGGGGCGCATCTCGGATGAGGCACGGCTCTTCCTGGCGGTGGGCGCCCTCGGTGGCTACACCACCTTCTCGACATTTAGCTATGAAGCGCTCCAGCTGCTCACCGAGCGGAGCTACACGGCATTCCTGGGCTATGCGCTGGGCCAGCTCACCGTGGGATTCGGCGCGACCTGGCTCGGCTTGATCCTCAGCAGGATTGGAGGCGCGCGATGAACGTGGTCGAGGCGACCAAGCTGGCTATCTACATCGGAGACTCCGACCGCGCGGGCCACAAGCCACTGCACCGCGCGCTGATCGAGCTGCTGCGGGCTGAGGGCATCGCCGGGGCCACCGTGCTGCATGGCATCGAGGGCTATGGCGCGAACCGGCGCATCCACGCGGCGCATATCCTCGATTTCTCGGAGGACCTCCCTATCGTCATCGTGGCCATAGATCGTGAGGAGAAGATCATGGCGGTGCTGCCGCGCATCGAGGCGCTGGTGACCACAGGCGGCCTCGTCACGCTGGAGCGTGTCCGCGTGGCGCTCTCGCATCCCCTGCCGCTGTGAGGCCCGCCGTCTCCACAGTGTGACTTTCCACACGTGGACGATTGTGATGATAAATGTGCAACTTTAATAGTGCTCGCCACGTATGAAATATGGGTGAAGGGAGATCACCCGCCGGGAATTGACCCGGCAGCGTATGACGCGCTGGGGCCCCTAGGCAGCAATGTCTGGGGGTCCCGTTTTTGGTGCGGCAAGTGAGCGCCGAGGCCACCGCGCGACCCCACGCAGGTGGATGAGAATCCCCTCACCTCAATCGCATTCTAAAGATATATCTTGACATTTGCTTTAATACGATATATCTTTATCTCT
>DASWAC010000010.1:0-9802 GCA_036391335.1 Ktedonobacterales bacterium | reverse complement strand
CGGAGGTCTACTATTACCTCTCAGGCACGGGCGTTGAGCTCATCAAGGGCTCGGTGGCCTTCAATGAGCGTACCTGTCCCTTGGGCGCGGCCACCTCGACCGACACGCTCATAGGTAAGTCGATCATCATCGCTGATGCGCTGACTCTCAAGCTCATCCTCGCACAGCCGGCAGCGTATCTGCTGAGCTCACTCACCTATGCGACGGCCTGGGCGCAGCCCAAGCAGCTCATCGACAAATATCAGGACAGGTGGACGGATCACCTTGAAGGATTCGGGGGTAACCTCTTCACGGTGAAGCGCTGGGACCATACAGGCCACTTTGACCTGGTGCGTAATGAGGCGTTCTGGGGGGTAAAGCCGAAACTGCGCGAGATAGACTGGGCGCTCTACAAGGACCGCGACACGATGTGGGCGGACTATCAGGCAGGCACGAGCGACTCCATGTCCTCTCCCCCGCCCGCCGCACTCGCTAACGCCAAGGCACTGCCCGGCTTCCATGCGGACCCTGACCCCGCCATCACGTACCTGACGCCACACTGGGCCATAGCTCCCTATAATGATGTGCGCGTGCGCCAGGCATTAGACCTCGCGATCGATCGCACTGCCATCGCGCAGGCCAGTCATGGGATGCTCACCCCGAGCATGCACATGGTACCTCAAGGGGTGCCAGGGTACAATCCCGACCTGCGCGACCCTGCCGGGCGGACAGGTGACGCCGCATTCGGTCCCGCTATTGCGGAGGCTCGCACCCTCTGGCAGTCCTATGTGGATGAGAAATTCGGTGGACATGCCGAACAGGCGCCGCGTGTCGCCCTCGAGTACTTCAACAATAACGCGCTTGGCGACACGTTCAGCCCACTCCTGATGCAGGAGTGGCGGGCGGCGTTGCCTGGGGTGCAGGTCAGCACGGATATTCGTGACCGTGCGAGGGCGGGTATTGACGACTTCCTTCCATCCCTGTGGCTGACCAGCTGGACCATGGACTATCCCGACCCGCAGGACTTCCTCAGCCTGCTCGTCCATACCAACTCAGCCTATAATCAGACCTTCATCGACCTGCCTGAGGCTGAAAAGCTCACGGATCAAGCCGATGCGAATCCTGACCAGGTCGAGCAGCTGCGGCAGTATCAGCAGGCGGAGCAGCTGTACGTGAGTGCGGTCGCCTGGATACCCCTGGGCCAAAGCCTCAACACCTACCTCGTGCGGCCCGCGGTGGCCGGCTATCACGAGCGTTCTGCGAGCACTGTGGCCCTGGCTGTCTGGCAGCGCATCTCGATAGACACAGCGCGCTGAACGGGAGATCGCGCACGCGTCGGCGGCTCGGACGGCTGCGCACGCCACGGCACAGCTCGCCTTGACATCGGCCAGGCCGCGGGTTATGCTCGCAGCGCGCGCCCTGCTGGGTGGCCCTGCCGCGCGGCGAGATATCGCGCATCACACGAGTCCTCGGCGTGGCCCACGTGTGGCTGCCGCATGGCGAGAGGTGGCCCCACATGCGTGACGAGAAGCAGCTTGCCCGGCCCACGGCGCGCACGCGGCTTGCCCGTCTCGTCTCTGCCGTGATCCATCCCGTGCTCTTCCCGCTGGTCACCGTTGGCATCCTCTCGTGGAGCGCCACCGGCCATGATGCGCGCTATGGCATCGAGATGAGCGCGCTCGGCGCGTTGGTGACCTCGCTGCCGGTGGGCATTCTCGTGGCCTACAAAGTCTTGCGCGGCCAGTGGACCGACTTCGACGTGAGCGTGCGCCGCCAGCGCTACCTGCTCTACCCCGTGGGCATCGCGCTGTTGCTGGTGCTGGCGTTCGTCTATCGCGCGGTGGGCGCCCCGCCGATCACCGTGCAGGCCGCCGTGGCGGCCACCGTGGCCAGCGCCCTCAACGCCGCCATCAACTTTGTCTATAAGGTGAGCGCTCACGCCGCGAGCGCCGCCACCTGCGCCGCGCTGCTGCTGTATGCCCTGCCCACAGTGGGCGCCGTGGCCGTGCTGGCCACGCTGGCGGTGGGCTGGTCGCGGGTCGCGCTGGGCAGGCACACAGTGGGTCAGGTGCTCCTCGGCTATGTGGTCGGCGCGCTCAGTGTCGCAGTGGTGCTTGCCTTTCGTGGGAGCCTCACCCTCTAGCGACGTCTAGTGCATCCGCTGCTCGGCAGGGGCCACGCTCGGTGTCGCGACATCACTGGCGGCATCCATGCGCGTGCGCCACTCGCGGAGGACCTCGTCCACCGCGACTGCGGTCGCCGGTGCGATGACGGCGCCCAGCACCCCAAAGAGCGAGGTAAAGGCAATGACCGCGATGAGCACTGCCAACGGGTGCAAGTGGACCGACCGGCCCATGAGGTTCGGCACGAGGACCGCGCTCTCGATCTGGTGCATGACGAAATAGAGCGCCACGACGGCCAGCGCCAGCAGCGGCGATTGCGCGAAGGCCACCAGCGCCGCGGGGATCACCGCGATCATCGGCCCGATGGCAGGGATGAGCTCGAAGAGGGCTGTCACCAGGGCCAGCACGGCGGCCCCTGGCACTCCCAGCACCGTGAGGATGATGAAGGCTCCCAGACCCATGGCGAGCATGAGGCTGAGCTGACCGACCAGCCAGCCGCCAGACCGTGTGCCGATGCGGTCCATCACCCCCTTCACCCGCTCGCGATAGCGCGCCGAGACGAGCGAGAGCACATAGCCTTCCACCTGGGCGCCGTCACCGAGGAAGATGACGAGCATGCTCACGATGCTGCCCACGACGCTGGTGGTGACGCTGAGGATGCCACCGACCAGCGTTCCGGCCATCGTGGGAATCTGGCTGCCAAGCGTGTTGAAGAGCGCCTGGATCTGATCGGCTACCGGCGGCAGGAAGGGCAGCGTCTCACGCAGCTTCGTGTAGCTGGCCACGAGGGACTTGCCGATCTGCGGCGCGCCGGTGATGAGGGATTGCACCGCGGTCACGAGCTGAGGCACGATGATGGCCAGAAAGCCCGCGAAGACGAGCAAGACGCTCAACATGACCAGCCCGATGGCGAGGCCATGTGGCACCTTGCGCCGTGCGAGCCATTCCACCACCGGCCGCAGCCCCGTCGCGAGAATCAGCGCGAGGACTATCTCGATGAGGATGGGGAAGAGCGAGACGGTGAGCCATAACCCAACGATCGCCATGACCGAATAAGCGACGATCCAGAAGGCCTGGTTGCGATGACGCTGCGTCATGGCCGGCGCGCGCCCATTTGCCCCGGGCTCGCTCGCGGGCGGGTTGCTGGAGTCCATCCTTTGCTCACATTTCCAGGGATCGCCTCGTGGCCGCTATCGGCAAAGACGTGACGCTGGCGGCTCGCGTCACGCGTTCAGCACCTCGCACATCACCTCTGGCGACACATTGCCGCCGGAAAGGATGATCCCCGCCTTCGAGCCAAACTGGCTCAGCTTGCCAGAGAGCGCCGCCGCCGCCGTGGTGGCCGCTGTGGGCTCGACCACGAGCTTCATCCGCAAGAAGAGGAAGCGCATCGCCTCGCGGATCTCTTCCTCGCTGACGACCACCGCATCATGCACCTCGGCGGCGATCACTGCCCAGGGCACCGAGCCCAGCATGGCAGTGCGGATGCCATCGGCGAGGGTCTCTGGCGGAGCGATGCGCACACGCTCACCGGCTGCCAGCGAGAGCGCGGCATGATTCGCTGCCTCAGTGCCCACGCTGATCACGCGAATGCCCGGACGGATGCCATGCGCCGCGACCGCCGTGCCCGAGAGCAGGCCGCCACCGCCGGTGGGCGCGGCGATCACGTCGAGGTCAGGCACGTCTTGCAGCAGCTCGAGCGCGGCGGTTCCCTGCCCCGCGATGATGTAGGGATCGTTATACGGCGGGACGAGGGTGAGCCCGAGCTCCTGCGAGAGACGCTGCGCAAGCGCCTCGCGATCGTCTTTCATTCTGTCATAGCGCACGATCTCTGCGCCATACCCCTGGGTCGCCTCGACCTTCACCTGGGGCGCGTCGTCGGGCATGCAGATGACTGCCGGGATGCCGAAGATACGCGCGCACAATGCCACCGCTTGCGCGTGATTCCCTGATGAGAAGGCGATCACGCCACGCTCGCGCTGCTCTGGTGGCAACGTCGCGATGCGGTTGTACGCGCCGCGAAACTTGAACGCTCCCCCGCGCTGGAACTGTTCGCACTTGAAGACGACCTCCAGCCCTGCGGCCTCGCTGAAGGTGTGCGAGGTCATTGTGGGCGTGCGCCGTGCCTGGCCATGCAGGCGCTCGGCGGCGTCGGCGATATCCTGAAAGCTGATGGGCAGTGCCTGGTCGCTCATGGGCTTGCTCCTAATGCTGAATAGTCTCACGTCTGCAAGGATTATAGGCACAGGAGGTTGGAGAATAGCAGATGAGGTGATGGAGGTCATCCACGAGAGCTCAATAAGCCCTTGACGTCCGCTTCCTGATCACCAATACTAAGCTAAGCAGAGAAAGGGCGACGAAGAATGGCGAAAGCCGGCAAAGTATACATCAGCGTGGCGATGGCGGATATGGCGCATGGCGATGCTATCGCAGCGCTCTTGCGCGGGTGGAAAGTCCCCTTTGCGCGCGCTCAGGTGGCCGCCCAGAGCGATAGCCCGCTGACCCCAGTGGACCGCGGCGAGCTGGCTGGCGCGGGCATCTTGCTGCGGGTGTGCACCGGCGCTGCCCCGCAGTCCCCACGATGGCGCGCTGAGACTGAGGCATTCACCGCCGCACAGCCAGGGCGCAAGATCATAGATGTCGTGCTCGATGCCGCCTATGTTCCTGACGCGGCGCAGCCGGTGACAGAGGCGATTCAGGCGGCGGCGCTCTCGCCCACCACCTGGCAGATGGCCTTGCGCCGGGCTGTACGGGAGCTAGCGCCGACGCGTCAGATGCAGACCCGAACCTTGAGCATCATCGCCGGGTTCATCTTCTTCGGCTTCCTCCTGCTCGCGCTCTATAGCGCCTGGCAGCTGGGCCACCAGCGCACGCTCTGGGACGCGCCGGCGCCATTTGGATGGCTCGGTTTCTTCCTCTGGAGGGGCTTCTCACCTTGCCGCCTGCGCGCGCCAGCGGGGCAGCCACCGGGGCACCGCACGCGCATAGGCCTCATAGCTCTCGCCAAATTGCCGGCGCAGTGACGGCTCTTCCACGCCAATGACGAAGAGGTGCACGACGATCCACACCAGGAGCGCATAGCCGGCGAGTGCGAGTGAGCGAAAAAGGATGGCTTGCCCAAGGATCATCGCGAGCACCCCGATATACATCGGATTGCGCACCCACCGATAGGGTCCCGCGCGCACCAGGAAGATCGGCGCGTCGATCGGAGCTGGCGTGCCCTTGCCAATAAAGGTGAACGCGCTTGCGCACCAGAGGTAGAGGCCTGCCCCAAGGAGGAGCGGAATCACGCCGAGCAGCCAGAGAGATGGCATCTGGCCGAGCCGGCCCCAGGAGCTCGGAGCCAGCAGCCAGGGGATGAGCAGCGTCACGGAGCCCGGCACCAGGACCGTAAAGATGAGTGTCTTCAGCGCGGTCATGAATGAGACCCTCCCCCTATCAAGCATAGCGCCCGAGCAAAGCCCCTTCATGATCTATCGCCCGACCGTAGCGCTTCATACATCAGCAAGCTCCCGGCCACTGCCAGGTTGAGCGAATCAACACCCTCGGCCATGGGGATACGCACGATCTGATGCGCGATGACCCGCTGCTCGTGGGTGAGCCCGCGCCGCTCTTCGCCCAGCATCAGCAGCACGGGGCGCGCAAAGTGGGCACGGTGAAAGTCTGTCGCGCCGTCGGGCGAGGCGGCGACCACGCTGAGGTGGTGGCGCGCCACCCAAGCATTCAGCTCGGCGATGCTGGCTCGCGCCAGGGTCTGCCGGAAGAGCGCGCCCATGCTTGGCCGCACCACCGCCGGATCGTAGGGATCAGTGCTCCTCCCCAGCAAGATGAAGCCCCCGCCGCCGACTGCCGCCGAGGTGCGCATCAGGCTCCCAAAGTTCCCTGGTGAGCGCACCTGCTCGACGGCGACCCAGCAGGGGTTCTCTGCAGGGATGATGTCTGCCAGCCGCCGGATGCGCTGCCGCAGGATGACGCCCACGCCTGAGGCGCGCTCGGTGTGTGAGACGGCGCGAAACTGCTCTGGCGACAGCTGGGCATAGGGCACACCCTCACGCTTCAGGCGTCGGACCAGCGCGCGGGCCACCGGCGCGATGAGCAGCCGCTCGCTATAGACGATGGTGTCGATGGGGTAGCCGTGCTCCACGGCACTGGTGAAGTTGCGAATGCCCTCGCCAAAGAAGAGGCCACGTGTGTCGCGGACGCGGCGATCGCTGTGGAGGCGCTGGATGAGCTCTAGGGTTGACTCAATATCTCTCGGTCCCTGACCGGAGCGGGCATCACTGGCCATGCTCCGATACGTAGTCTGGCGGTTGGGCCGAAGTGAGGGGGTATGTCATGTGGTGCGGTGCCGCTTTTCCGCGAGCGGGGATGAAAGCTGTCTTGCGACGCCCTGAGTGGGGTGTCATAGGCCAGTGTAGCACATCATCACACGCAGGCGCGCCGCTGCCTCAGGCGCCTGCCCCTGGGGTGCGCTGCGCGAGCTGATGCAGCGCATCGAGAATGGCGGACTGCTGCTCCAAGATCTGGAGCTGCTGCTGGTTGATCTGGAAGAGCTGGTCCACCTCGACGGCTTCGTGGTCGTCACGCATGCGATCCTTGGCGGCGCTGCGGTTGGCGGCCATCAGGATAAGCGGTGAGGCGTAGGCTGCCTGTGTGGAAAAGACCAAATTGAGGAGGATAAACGGATACACGTCCCAGCGTAGACTCCAGCCGATGAGGTTGCACGTGATCCAGGCCAGCACGATGACCGTCTGGATGATGATGAATCGCCAGCTGCCCATCCCGCCGACGACGGCATCGGCAACGGCATCCCCCAGGTTGTGTGGCGCGTTGATGTGATGGCGCGCACTGCCTGATTTATTTTCCGGCAGCATCTGTGCCCTCAGCCGCGTCTGGACATCCGCGATTTGCCGGGCCAGCTGCTCTCGCATGACTTTGATGGTGCTCATACTAGCCTCCTACTGCACAGGAAGAGTCTCCCTATGCATGGTACGACGCGGCAAGCGTGGCTGGCAGCACATGCGGCGCCATTTGTGGGACACCACTGGCGCCATCATATGGCGTCACCGTCTGGCATGCTCGTGCTATCGTCTGCAGCGTGGGACGTGTCTTATGCGTGGCCCTATCGCGATGCGCCGGTCATCGTGACGGCATCTCGCGGCGTGACATAGGGCGCGCGTGCGAATGTCAGGGGTGGTCGAGATGTATGAGGAGTCTCAGCTGCAGGATGGCGTCTCTGCCGTTGGCCCGGATGACTTTGCGCGTGTGGTCGAGGTGTGGGAAGCGTCGGTCCGCGCGACGCATGAGTTTCTCACTGAGGCGGATATCGAGGCCATCGGGCCGCTCGTGCGAGATGGCCTTCCCCTGGTGCCGCACGTGCTGTGCGTGCGCGAGCACACTGGTCAGGTGGCGGGATTCATCGGGGTGGTGGATAAGAAGATCGAGATGCTCTTTGTGCATCCATCGTGGCGGGGTCAGGGCATCGGGCGTCGTCTGCTGAGCTATGCGGTGACGAGGTTAGGCGCGACTGAGCTGGACGTCAATGAGCAGAATCCGCAGGCGATAGGCTTTTATCTGCGGATGGGCTTCGAAGTGGTGGGACGCTCGGCGGTGGATAGCATTGGCAAGCCGTACCCGCTGCTGCACATGCACACTGACGGCGCTCTCCCTGACTGATCCTCACCCCAGTGGTCTTGGGCTGCTCGCAAGCGACTTCGCCATACTGAGCCATAGAATAGACTATTCGCAAAAGGCGTCACGCGCCCCGGGGGCCAGGCGTCACGTTGGCGCGGTGATGACGAGGCCAAACCGCTCATCCGACCACGCAAAATAGCCCGGCAGATCGTCGAAGGCGCCCGCCGCTTGTCCCTCCACCAGCCACGCCTGCGCAGCCCGCGCCTCGCTCGCCGTGGCATCGGTGCCGGCGGCCAGCCGGGCCAGCGTCGCGCGGACGGCCCCTAGACCCAGACGGGCCACCTGCTCGATATCCACGCCCTCTCGCGTCTCCTCATTGGCCTCGCGGGCGCGCCAGAGGAGCAGGACGTCCGCCGGATCGGCATAGCGGGCGACGATCGCGACGAGCGTATACAACGCCTCTGATGCCGCGCGGGACCGTTGGATGTCGGCCGTTTCCTGCGCCAGCAGCGCACGGGCGATGGGTGCGTCGCCAGGGGCGAGTGTGCCCGCCAGCAGCCAGGTGATGGCAGAGCGCCGTGGCTGGTCGGTCGCCAGCAGGGCCAGCGCGGCCTCGCGAGCGGAGCTCCCGGCGCGCAGGCTGGCCAGCAGATCCGCTTTAGCTGTCATCATCCGCTGTGGTCTCGATGGGCTGCACCTTGACCACCTCCATCTTACCTTGCCGCAAGATCTCGCGCACCACCGGGTCAGCCACTGCTTCCTCTTCGATGCTGGCGGGCGCCTTTTTGGCGGCAGCCTTCGCCGGCGGCGGACCCTCGCTGTGGCCGTTGCTCGTGGGTGGTGGCGCATCGCGTCGCGTCGTGGGCGGTTCCTGCGCGGCGAGATCCTGCCGTGCTCCCTTGCCGGTGCGCGCCGGCTGGCTGGTGCCACTCGCGGCGATCACCCGTAGGCGGACGGGTGTCTCCAGCACTTGGGCGATGGCCCACTCCACCGCCTCGCGTGACTGCGGCGTCTTGAGCTTCTGCAGGTGGAAGTCATAGCTGGCCTGCAACACGAGCACTGGCGGGTCGTCTGGCTCGACCATCACAGGCTTTGCGGACACCAGTAGGGCTGACACCGACGGGCTGCGGGTCTTGCACACGCGCCGCACGTTCAGCCACTCACGCTGGGCTTGCTCGAGCAGATGCGCCAGGTCTGGAGGGGTCGCAGGCATCGTCTGGCGTGATGGCTCTAGCAGCGGCGCCGGCTCTCGTGTTGGGGTCTGGCGCGCCACGTGGCCGGGTGGCTCAGGCTGGGTGGCTCGCGGCTCGGCGCGCACCTCACGCAGGTGCGCTAGTGGCTCGCGGCGTGGCTCCGGCTGATGCGCGGAGATCTGTGGCGCCGGCTGGGCCAGGCTCGTCAGCGCGATCGGCGGCGCGGGCTGCGCCATGGTTGGCGCTCCCCGGCGGATGGCCAGGCATTCCAGGATGAGCAGCTCCAGCGCCATCTGCGGGACCGGCAGGCTGCGCGCGTTGCCATCCTGTCGCGCGAAGGCGCGGGCGCACGCCAGCAGCTCCTCCGGCGAGAATCGCTCTGCCAGGGACTTCGCGGCGGCGGCCTCGTCGGCGGTGCGCTCCATCACCACGGTGAGGTCAGCGCCCGCGCGTGCGAGCATCAGCGCCCGCCACTCATCGGCAAGCTGCCCATGCAGCTGGCGAGGATCCGCGCCATCTGCGATCAGCGTGTTTAGCATGTGCAGCGCCTCGGCGGCGCGTCCCTCGGCGATGGCTTCCAGCAGGCCACGCAGCTTCCCCGGATCGCTCAGTCCGAGCATCCGCAAGACAGCCTCGGCGGTGATCGCCTGCCCGCTATACGTGATCGCCTGGTCGAGCAAGCTCAGCGCGTCACGCATGCCACCCTGCGCAGTGCGGGCCAGCAGCTCGACGGCGCCGGGCTCCAGCGTCAGGCCCTCGCCATTGGCCACGTGGCGCAGCCGGGCGACGGTATCGGCCATGGTGAAGCGGCGAAAGTCGAAGCGCTGGCAGCGTGAGATGATGGTGGCCATCATTTTGTGGGCTTCGGTCGTC
>DASWAC010000009.1:0-2777 GCA_036391335.1 Ktedonobacterales bacterium | reverse complement strand
TGTATTGTGGGCACCGCCGGGCGCACAGATCGTGCTCCCAGGCTCCTTTGGGTCGGGTGAGTAATGCCACGTGACACACAGGCCTAGCAGGTCGCCACCAAGGCCCATGGCAGCCAGGCGCCTCCAGCTGCGAGAGGGGCGAGGGCCCACGGCACTCTCTCGGCGCGAGCGTCGTTAGATATCCAGGTCCCAGACGGGATACCAGTACTCGTACTGGCTCTCGACGGGCAGCTCCTTGCCGATGGCCGTGCCCAGGCGCATCTCTTCCGCGTTATCGCGGCGGCGCTGGCGGTCGTGCGTGTCTACGGTGGGCACGAAGGGGTAGAATGTGCCGCGCTTGAAGTTATAGAGCCAATAGATCTCGCGCTTGTCGCTGCGGGTGAAGGGGAAGATGGCGAAGAGGAGCTGCGTGCTATAGCCCTGATCAACGAGGTTCTGCGCCACCATGTGGATGGCCGTCACCAGCTCCTGAAAGTCGGCGCTGGTGAAGACATACCACGTATAGCCAACATTATCCTGGAATTGCCGCACGCCAAGCTGCTCATCCTTTGCGGCGATCTTCGCGATCTCCGTGATTTGCTGCTCTAGCTGCTGGAAGGGACCCGACGTGATCGCGCGAAAGCAGATGCCTGCCGAGCCCGACGGTGTGAGCCCCTGGTCCGTCTCGAGCGTCAGCTGCGCCGTGGACATCGCGAAGAGCCGCTCAGGCCCCATCGCGGCGGGCTTCTGCCGGCCAAAGATCGCGTCGAAAAATCCCATCGTGGTCATCCTTCCCGGCGGCTAGCCGAGGAACTTCGCGCTCTCCATCTGGCGCTGCATCTCGTTGAGGCGCTCCACGCGCTCCTCGATGCTGGGGTGCGACGAGAAGATATTCGCGATGGAGTCGCCGGTGAGCGCGGGCACGATGAACAGGGCGCTCACGCCCTCCGCCTTGCGGAAGTCATCCTTGGGGATGCGCCCACTTTGTACGCCATCGGAGATAGTCATCAGCGCGGTGGCCAGATGCTGCGGCGCGCCAGTGATCAGCGCGGAGCCCCGGTCGGCGGCCAGCTCGCGATAGCGCGAGAGCGCGCGGATGAGGACGAAGCTGACGGCATAGACGACGATCGAGACGAGGTAGACGAGCACCAACACGCTGCCACCGTTGTCGTCGCGACCATTGCCGCGCCGGTTCCCACCACCCATTAGCATGATATAGAAGAAGTTGTTCACGATGAGCGACGCCACCATCGAGAGGAACGTCGCGATGGTCATGACGAGCATGTCACGGTTGAGCACATGGGTCAGCTCGTGCGCGATCACGGCCTCCAGTTGCGGCTGATCGAGCCGCCCGTCGAGAATGGCGGTAGTAAAGGCGATCACCGCGTTATTCTTGCTGCGGCCGGTGGCGAACGCGTTGGGGATGTTGCTCTGCACGAGAAAGACGCGCGGCTTGGGCAGGTTCGCCTGCGCGGCCAGCCGGCCCACCATCTCGTGCACCTGCGGCGCCTCGGCCTCACTCACCTCTTTGGCGCTCATCGAGGCCAGGGCGATCTTGTCGGAAAAGAAGAGCTGGACAAATGCCAGCCCCGCCGCGATGACGATCAGCAGCGGCAGGCTCACGTGGAGGAAGTGGCCAAGGAAGACGAGGAAGACCACATAGACGCCGCCGAGCAGGGCCATCGTCAGCACCATGCGCGACATCAGGCCCACATCGGGCTTATACCAGGCGGGGCGGCCGGAAGTATGTATCATAAGGATTGAGCCTCACTGGTCTCAAGGATGAGAGCGCTTTTCAGTAGGCACGGCGCCCGCTTCGAGGCTCTCACTACTCTCTACGTTCGTGAGGGCCCCGGGTATGATGCTAGCGCAGCGGGATTATTTGTGATCTTTGTCTTTAAGAGATTTGTAATAACTCTTGGGCTTTGGCCTCGATTCCTCATACGCCGGGCGCACATCGTCATCGCGCGTGCGGCGCGCCTCGATCTCGCTGATGAGCTCCTGCAGGTCGTTATAGATCGCCATGTTATCCAGCGCCTCGCGCTGCCGCAGCAGGTGGCGAAGCATCAATGCCTGGGGCACCGACTGCGCGCTGTCGCGCTCCGGCTCAGCCCGCTTGATGAATTTCTCGACCAGGATGACTGAATCTTCGCTCGCTCCGTTGAGCTCCAACCGTTCTTTGATGCCACACAATTGCTCGTAGGCGTTCACCCGTTACTCCTTCCGCGTCGCGGTCCTTGCCATGGCACACCACCCGCGCGCGGTGCCAAAGCTGCTGGTCCCGCGCATAGCATGGCGGCCTCTCCCAATGTCGGATTATACCGCAATAGGGAGGCATGTGTAATGGCTGTGCTCACAAGTGGGGGAATGTGCGCCTAGGCCTCGGCACGCGCCGACGTGAAGACGTAGAGGTACTGAGACTCGCCTAGCTCGCGGAAGTCGTGCTCGCGCAGCCCGGCCGCCACCGCGTCGGCAAGCAGCTCGTCCGACGAGAGGCGGTCGCCCACCGGTGGCCCATCGGTCTCCTCGCGCTTTTGCCACTCGATCACTACGAGCTGTCCGGTGGGCTTGAGGATGCGCTCCAGCCGGTTGAGGAAAGTCGCATGCTGTGGCACCTCGTGCAGCACGAAGGCCACCAAGACGAAGTCGCAGCTGCGTGGGGGCAGGGTGACGCTGGTGTCATTCATCTTGAGCAGCCGCACATTTGTCAGGCCTTGCTCCTGAGCGCGCACCTTCACCGTGCTGAGCATCTCGCCCTGGATATCCGCCGCGATGACGATGCCCCGCGCCCCGACGAC
>DASWAC010000008.1:0-2852 GCA_036391335.1 Ktedonobacterales bacterium | reverse complement strand
AAGATCGTTCGGGTGCTCCAGAAGTATGACCCTGAAGCGCCCCACGAAGTGCTCCTGGTCATTGATGGCACCACTGGCCAAAATGGGTTCCTGCAGGCCGCGAAGTTTGTGGAAGATGCCGGGGTGAGTGGCGTCATCCTGACCAAGCTGGATGGCACAGCTCGAGGCGGCATCGTCTTCACCATTGCGGCTGAGCTGGGATTGCCCATCAAATATGTTGGCACGGGTGAGGGCGTGAGTGATATCGCTGAGTTTGATCCGGACGCCTTCGTGGATGCGCTCTTCGGCGACTAGCTGAGCCGGTGCTCGGCGCTTTCCTGTTGACTGGCTATGGCAGTTAGGAGACAATAGGTGAAATCGGGTAAGTGGTGGCACAAGCGAGAGACCGCGCACAGCACCGACGACACCTCACTGGCCGCAAGCGGTACATGGGTGGTCGTCGCGAGCACCGGGTCGCCTGCCCTCGCCGGCATGTATCTCGACCTGCTGCGCCAGGCAGGGATTCCCGTGCATGCGACCGAGTGGGGTGGAGGCAGCGCGGCGCTCGGCGGGGTGCCGGTCGGCATGACGCTCACTGTGCCACCCTCACGCTTTGACGAAGCTGAGGCGCTGTTAGGTCTCACGGCACACGACGAGGATAGCACTCATGAATGAAGATTCGACGGCCGGGCTCAATGGAGTCCGCCAGAATGGGGCCCGACCCGCTCCGCTGGCTGAGCTCAATGGGAAGCTCGCCGAGAAGTGCCCGAATTGTCGCGACCTGCTGCTCACCAGAGACCTCGAGCGCAATCTCTGGGTCTGCCAGCGCTGCGGCCACCATCTGCGCTTGACGGCGCAACGGCGCATTGACCTCCTGCTCGATCCCGAAACCTTTGAGGAGTTCGCCGGCGAGCTGCGCTCGAACGATCCCCTCCACTTCGTGAGCCGGTCACAGTCCTACAAAGACAAGCTGGCCGCTGAAGCCACCAGCACGGGGCTCTCAGAGGCCGTCGTGGTTGGCCATGGGACGATCGAGGGCTATCCACTTATCATTGTAGTGATGGATTTCCGCTTCATTGGCGGCTCCATGGGCACCGTCGTTGGCGAGCGCATCACCCGCGCTATCGAGCTCGCCGGTGAGCGGGAGATTCCGCTCCTCATCTGTTCCGCGTCGGGCGGAGCGCGGATGCAGGAGGGCGTGCTCTCCCTGATGCAGATGGCGAAAACCTCGGCAGCGCTTGCCAAGCTGGCAGAGCGCGGCGTGCCGTATTTCTCACTCCTGACTGATCCAACCACCGGCGGCGTCTCCGCCAGCTTTGCCTTCCTTGGCGACGTCATCCTCACCGAGCCGGGAACCCTCATCGGCTTTGCCGGTCCACGCGTTATCGAGTCCGCATTGCACATCAAGCTGCCCAAGGATGCCAACACCGCTGAGTTCGTCCAGGCGCACGGAATGCTTGACGCGATCGTGGCACGGCGTGACCTGCGATCCACGTTTGCCCGTCTGCTGAAGTTATATGCCCAGGCGCGACCGTCCGGCACGCGATAGCAATCATCCCCCGAAGGAGCGCCATAGATGTCTTACGATCTCGAATTTGAGCGACCGCTGGCCGAGCTCGAGCGCCGGATTCAAGCGCTGCAGCGTAAGGGTGACCGCCTGCGCCCCGAGGAGCATCACCAGATCAATGAGCTTCGCCACGAGCTCGAGCGGCGCACGCGCGAGGTCTATGGCTCGCTGACGCCCTGGCAGACTGTCACGGTGGCCCGGCATAAGGCTCGCCCGTATACCCGCGATTACGTTCGCCTGATGTGCGAAGATTTCTTCGAGATTCGTGGTGACCGGCGCTTTGGCGATGATCGGGCGATTCAGGGTGGCCTGGCAACCCTGGACGGCCGCACCATCATGATCCTCGGGCATCACAAGGGCCGCGACACCAAGGAAAAGCAGGAATGCACCTTTGGCATGGCGCACCCAGAGGGCTTTCGCAAGGCGCTGCGCATGTTCCGCCATGCCGAGCGCTTCCATATCCCGGTCGTCTCGCTCATCGACACGGCAGGCGCCTATGTCGCTTTGGAGGATGAAGAGCGCGGCATCTCGCAGGCCATCGCCGAGAACCTCATGGTCATGGCGCGCCTCGCCACGCCGGTGCTCGTTGTCGTCATCGGCGAGGGTGGCAGCGGCGGAGCGCTGGGCATCAGCGTCGGTGACCGCATCCTCATGATGGAGCATGCGATCTACACAGTGGCCTCGCCTGAGTCAGCAGCCTCGATCCTCTGGCGCGATGACTCGTTTGCCGCCAATGCCGCCGAGACCATGAAGATCACCGCGAAAGACCTCCTGGAGCTGCGTCTCATCGAAGAGATCATCCCGGAGCCCGTGGGCGGCGCCCATCGCGATCACGCCGCCGCCGCCGAGCTGGTCAAGGCCGCCATCATGCGCAACCTCGACGAGCTGACCGCGCAGCCCCTCGATGCGCTGATCGAGCGCCGCTACCAGCGCTTCCGCGCCATTGGCGCCAATGTCCTCGATGGCGTGCCGGTCGGTGCGCTAGACTAGCAGACCGGTTGCGGCTGGGCCACGCGATATGCTACACTGCATGGCGGCGCGCATACGCGTCACCAGGTCCCCATAGCTCAGCGGATAGAGCACCGGCCTCCGAAGCCGGGGACGGGCGTTCGAGTCGCCCTGGGGGCACCCTCACACGAGCCGCGATGTCAACCAAATATCGACACCATCGAATGGACGCCGCTCCTGCCACGCGCGAGTGACGTCGCCAACTGAGACTGCTCGCGTGCCTTTCGACTCCCCCTCTTCAGTTTCATCGTCGAACCTGCGATCCGCGAGCCAGCCGTACACTACTCATCTAAGCCAG
>DASWAC010000007.1:0-2578 GCA_036391335.1 Ktedonobacterales bacterium | reverse complement strand
AATTCCCGTGCGTCGCGACGCGTGTAGTTGGCGACGCTGCAGATGGTCCGTTCCTCCCAGAGCAGGTCGTAGGAGAACTGGGGAATGTGGTCGAGATGGATGGCGTTGATGGCGACCGTGCCGCCGGGAGCTAGGGCCGAGAGCGCGTTGACGACCACACTGCCCACCGGCGCGAAGGTCACCGCCGCCTGCAGACGCACCGGCAGCGGGTCCGCGTAGTCGCCGGCCCACACCGCGCCGAGCGCTCTGGCCCGCGCTTGCTCGGCGGGGGATCGCGTGCGGACGTAGATCTCGCAGCCCCAATAGCTCGCGACCTGGATGGCGAGGCTCGCCGACGCGCCGAAGCCGAAGAGCCCGAGCCGCCCGCCCGGCTGGATGCCCGACCGCTTGAGTGAGCGATAGCCGATGACGCCACCGCAGAGCAGTGGCGCCGCCTCGATATCCGCGAAGGCCTCGGGCAGCCGCAGCGCGAAGTCGGCGTGCATCTTCACCCGCTGGGCATAGCCTCCATCCACATCCCATCCGGTGAACTGAGCGTTTGGACAGAGGTTCTCGCGGTCGCTGGCGCAATATGCACACTTGCCGCACGCCCAGCTCAGCCAGCCAATGCCCGCGCGGTCACCGACTGCCCAGCCGTGCACCTCCGGGCCGATCTCCTCGACGATGCCCACGACCTGATGGCCCGGGACGACCGGCAGCAGGTGGCTCGCCAGGTCACCCTCGCAGATTTGCAGATCAGTCCGGCACACGGCGCAGGCCGCGACTCGAAGCACCATCTCGCCCGGACCGGCGCTCACGGCCTCGCGGTCGCGCGCGACGAGTGGCTTCGAGCTGATCGGCGCGGGATGTTCGAGCACCATGGCGCGCATTCGCGACCCCCGTTCGGTCCTCTGCCGGACCCATTTATCACCCAGCCCTGCCGCCGCCCGACTCCGCCTGACGCAGCATGAAGCGCTGGATCTTGCCCGTCGCGGTCTTGGGTAGCTCGGCGATGAACTCGATCCACTGCGGGGCCTTATAGGGCGCGATCTGCGACTTGGTGAACTCCGTGATGTCCGCCGCGAGCGTATCTGAGGCCTCGTTGCCCGGCTGGAGCACGACGTAGGCCTTGGGCCTGATGAGGCCGTCCTGGTCGCTCGCGCCAATCAGGGCGACTTCGAGCACCGCGGGATGCGCGATGATGGCGCCCTCGACTTCCGCTGGCGAGACCCAGCGGCCGCCGACGCGCAGCATGTCATCGGCGCGGCCGCCATACCAGAAGTAGCCATCTTCATCCTGAGAATAGGTGTCTCCGGTCGAGATCCACTCCCCCTGGATGACCTCTTTCGTCTTCTCGTGCTTGTTCCAGTAATAGGCGGTGGTGCTGTCGCCGCTGATCTGCAGCGTTCCCAGCTCGCCTGTGGGTGTGGGCTGGCCCTGCCCATCAACGATGCGGGCCTGATAGCCCGGCACGAGCCTGCCGGTGCTTCCCGGGCGAATATCGCCTGGGCGGTTGCTGATGAAGATGTGCAGGATCTCGGTGCTGCCGATGCCATCGAGGATGTCAACGTGGAAGCGGTCCTGCCAGCGGCGCAGGATGTCAGCGGGAAGGGCTTCGCCGGCAGAGACGCAGGTGCGCACTGAGGAGAAGTCGAAGCGCTTCTCAGCATCGGGGAGGGCCAGCATGCTAGCATAGACCGTCGGGACGGCGAAGAAGAGCGTTGGGCGCGCCTGCTGCACGATGTTGAAGAGCTCTTCCGGCACGGGGCGGCCAGGATGATGCACCGCGCTCGCGCCGACCCCGAAGGGGAAGTAGAGCCCGTTTCCCAGCCCGTATGCGAAGAAGAGCTTCGAGGATGAGAAGGCACTATCGCTCTCGGTCATCTTCAAGATGGGCTTCGCATAGTATTCCGTGCAATAGGTCATATCGTGCTGCAGGTGCACACAACCTTTGGGGAAGCCGGTGCTGCCGGAGCTGTAGAGCCAGAACGCGCTATCATCTTTGCTGGTCTTGGCGGCGGTGAGCTGCGATGAGGCGGCCTCGCGCCAGTGATCGAAGTCGTGAATGGTGGCGACGCCGCTGGCCGTGGCCATGGTCTGGCCGCGCGACCCGCCAGCGCGACGGCCCAGGATGCCACGCTTTGGCGCTGCCGCCGTGTGCTCTTCTAGGCCGACGACGACCACATTGCGCACATAGTCCAGCTGAGGCAGCGTCTCGCGCACCGTTGGCCACAGAGCGGCGTGAATGACGAGGACCCGCGCCCGACTGTCATTGAGCATATAGACGAAGTCGGCGGGGCGCAGCAGCGTATTGATGGGTACCGGCACCGCGCCGATCTTGATCGCGCCGAAGAATGTCGTCGCGAAGGCCGGGGAGTCGAGCAAGATCATGGCCACCCGCTGCTCGATGTCAATCCCAAAGTCGCGCAGCCCGTTGCCGATCTGATTGGCCTGGCTGGCGATCTGCGCGTAGGTGTGGGCCTTGCCCTCTGAGAAGATCGCCGTCTTGGACCCGCGCCCGGCTTCGATATTGCTGTCGAGGAAGGCTGATGCGGCGTTGAGCTGATCGGGGATCGAGACATGCGGCGCGGAGACAGAT
>DASWAC010000006.1:0-5865 GCA_036391335.1 Ktedonobacterales bacterium | reverse complement strand
TGTGATGTACATGTTGACGCCGCTCTGGCGTGGCGTGGCAATGGGGGTGGGCTTTGACGAGCTCGCACTGGGCGAGAGCGCGCATGCTGTGAGGCTGAGCAGAGCGCATAGAGTGAGCACACCACTTGCAAGCCGCATGGTCGCCATATCTCGCCACCTTTCGCCAGAGCAGCCCGCGGGCACGAGACATACGTGCCCCTGCTGACTCTGACGTGTGGCAGCTCGCAGATTTACTGTGCGAGGCTGGAACTCGCAATTGCGCCCTTCGCCACCAGCCAGGCGATCTCCGTCGCGAACTCGAACCGCTCGGCCTGCCACGGCCGCTGGGCCAGCAGCGCCTCGAAGCGCGCATCGTAGTGCGCCACGCGCCCACTGCGCCGGCCACCCAGGCTCTGCGCGGGATACGAGACGAGCACATGCCGCGCGGGGGCGGCATCGAGCAAGCGTAACCCGGCGTCGCGCTCGATATGGTCCAGGCAGGGGATCGCCTTCAGCAGCAGCGCCACCTCGGCAGATCGCTCGGGCGGTCGAAGCGTCAGGTCGCACGCCTCGGCGTGGCCAGCGACTCCCAGCATCGGGAGCGCGTCATTCAAGAAGGCTGCCATGTCGAGGTAGATATCCAGCGCCTCATAGCGTGCGCCGGGTGAGAGCGGCATCCAGGGGATGGTGAGCGGGTTGAGCCCACAGGCGAGATCCAGCACAGAGCCCACCGGTGCGAGGGCGCCAAGGGTGCGCTGGTAGAACGTGTCCAGCAGGGGCAGGCGCTCGCGAGTGGAGGCGTGCGCGTGCATGATGCCCTCGCAGGCGCTTCGCAGGGCCGCTGGACCCTCGGCGCGAGCATCGCGCAGGGCATCGAGCCAGGCGGTCTGCTGGCGCCTCGTGGCATAGGCGCCTGCCACCTGATGCAGCCGGCTCTTCGTCGCCTTGACCGCTTCCTTCAGCGTCCGGCGCTTGCCCATCTCGATGCGCCCCACGTGCTCGATCAGCTCAGGCGTGATCTGCTGATAGGCGCTGCCACGGGCGACCTCCGCGACCAGGGCGGCAAGCTCCGCCGCGTCAGCGGTCATGCTCGTCCTCGTCCGCCGTCTCGCTCAGCTCGTCTTCCTCGCGCCATTCCCCTGACTCACTGCCTGCCGCGCCTGCGATCACCACACAATATTCCCCACGCGGTGGCGGCGTGGCGAGCTGGGCTCGAAGCGCAGAGAGCGTGCCACGGTCCACCCGCTCGAAGCGCTTGGTCAGGTCGTTCGCCACGGCTGCCTGCCGGTCACCATAGACGGCCAGCGCGTCATCCAGCAGGGCCAGCAGGCGGTGGGGACTCTCGTAGAAGATCAGTGTATGCGGCGCGGCGAGGTCCACGGCGAGGAAGCGTCTGCGCGCGCCGGACCTGCGTGGGGGGAAGCCGCGAAAGGTGAAGCTATGCACCGGCAAGCCTGAGAGCACCAGCGCCATCGTCAGTGCGGTCGGCCCTGGGACGGCGGAGACGGCCAGTCCCTCGCGCACGGCGGCGCGCACCAGCGTGAATCCAGGGTCCGCGATGCCCGGCATGCCTGCGTCGGTGACCACCGCCACGGACTTCCCCGCGTGCAGCAGGCCCAGGATGCGCTCCCCGGCGCGCGCCTCATTGTGCTCGTGAAACGACATCTGCGGCGTGCCGATCTCGAAGCGCTTCAAGAGCATGCCTGTCTTGCGGGTGTCTTCGCTGGCGATGAGGTCAACCTCACGCAGCACAGACATGGCGCGCAGCGAGATGTCATCCAGATTGCCGATCGGCGTGCCAACGAGGTAGAGCATGCGTGCCAGTGCCTCTCAGGTGCGATGGAGTGCGCTCGACCTTCAGTGTGCGGCTCGCCGAGGCCACGCGTCAAGGCACACCTAGCAGCAGGCTCCCCAGTGCCCGGCGATGATGCCGCGTTGAGGAGCCTGCGCCATGCGTGTGAATGCTCGGCTTTAGTGGGGGATCACCCCTATGGCGTAGAGTAGCGTGACCACCACGATGATGAGGCCAAGCAGCGCCACGATTCCCCAGAGGATGCCACTGCCACCGCCAGAGGCTGGCGCTGCGCCGGTGGGCGGGGTGGGCGCTGCGACTGGTGGCGCCGGTGTTGGCTCAGCGGGTGGAGTGGGCGTGGGCTCAGCCGGTGGCGTGGGCTCGACAGGTGGCGCAGGAGTAGGCTCAGCCGGTGGCGCCGGTGTGGGCTCAGCGGGAGGAGCCGGCTCGGCCGGCGGCGTTGCTGGCTGGGCGGCCACCGGGAAGGGATTCCCACTCGCGGGAAGCTGGAGCTGCCCGCCCTGGTCGAGCGTGCTCAGCGCGGCGATGAACTCCTGGAATCCGGCCGCCGCATCCTTATTCGTCAGGCGCTGATACGTCTCGCCGAGCGTCGCGCCACCCGCCGTGACGATCTGCCGCCACGAGAACTTGAGCTGATCGCGCAGGTACCACAAATAGGCCGTGCTGCAGCCGTTGCTATCGGTGTCACGGTCATCAGCGGCGTTGCTGCCGGTGTAGTCGTTGTGCCCGTCGGTCCACCACTGCTGCACGGTCTCACCCAGCATGGAGGCCAGCTCGGGATGGCGATCGGCGGCCAGCACGCGCGAGAGACCCTCGCCGTTCGTGTTGCCACACTGCCAGCCGTTGTTGATGGCGGCCTCGAAGACCTCCACCAGCTCTGCCAGCATGAAGCCCCCTGCCTGCTGGGCAGCCGGCTCGATATAGAGGTCGGTGGCGTCGCAGCCGTAGTGATACGCGCCGCCGGCCTGGGAATCCATCAGGATACGCAAAGGCATGGCGGTGCGCGGCTTGGTCTGGTCGTCACCATCCTGACCGGGGGGCAAGTCAATGTCGCCAAAGGCGTCGCGCATAGCGGTGTAGTCGTCTTCGCAGACGGCCAGCACAGCCTGGGCTGAGGAATTGCCCTCGGCGGTCCCATCGGTATAGACCTCGAAGTGCGCGGTGGTCTGCACGAGGGTCTGCCCCTTGAAGACCTCGCCTGCGCGAGCCTGGGTCATGACGCCTTCATTGACTTCTACGCCAGACCTGCGGAGAATGTGCGCGTGCCACGCGACAACCTCGACTGTTGGATCTTCCATTCGTGTCCCTCCCAGGAGACTCTTTCCCTACATAGGCAAGCGCACAAGATTATAGCAGATTGGCAGGTTTCCGCAAGTCATGAGTGGCGGAAAGGCGCCAGTGGGTATACTGCTAGCTGAAATGTCGTCCGACTGTGCGCTCTGCGAAAGAGGTCACTCACATGCCCGCTGAAGCGATGCTGAAAGAGTTACAACTGGTGCTGCCAGGGCCGATGATTGCCCCTGCCGGCATGCCTCTCCCGTTTGCCATGGCGCGTGTGCGGGGTAATCGTGTGTACATCGCGGGCCACGGCCCACTCACCCTCGATGGCACCCTCGCGGGCCCATTCGGCAAGGTGGGCGCCGATCTCACCGTCGAGCAGGGCTATGCCGCCGCGCGCCAGACCGGGCTCGCGATTCTCAGCAGCGTGCGGCGCGCCATCGGCGATCTCGATCGTGTCTCCGCGTGGCTGCGTGTCTTTGGCATGGTAAACGCCGCGCCTGGCTTCACCGAGATGCCGAAGGTCATCAATGGCTTCTCGGACTTGATTCACGAGGTATTCGGGCTGGAGATTGGCCAGCATGCCCGCTCCGCCGTGGGCCTGGCGGAGCTGCCGTTGCGCATCCCCGTCGAGATCGAGGCCGAGCTCGAGATCGATGGGTGATTTCCAATTCTAGGCGAGCCGCAGCTCACCGCGCGTGATCGCCAGGGCGCGGCGCCCCAGCGCGGGCACACCCTCGCCGAGCAGCGCGAAGAATGGATCATCCGTCGTGCCTGCCAGGTGGCGCTTGTAGCTGCCTTCGAGCAGGATGGCCAGCTTCCACACGGCCAGGGCAACGTAGAATGGCACGTCGGTCATCTGCCTTCCGGTGCGCTCGGCATAGCGCGCCACCAGGTCTGCCCGCGCGGGGAAGCCTGGCATGGCGGTGATGGCCCACGACGCATCGGCCTGCAGCTCAGGCTGTGGATCTGATGGCTCACTCCAGAACGAAAGCAGGTAGCCGAGATCGGCCAGCGGATCGCCCAGCGTCGCCATCTCCCAGTCGAAGATTCCCAGGATGCGCGCAGGTGGCTCGGCGGCAAACATGACGTTGTCGAGCCGATAGTCGCCGTGGACGATGGCGGCCGGACCCGAGTCTGGCAGATGGGCGGCGAGCCATGACGTCACGGTGTCGAGATCGGGCAGCGGTCGCGTGCGCGAGGCATCGAGCTGGCCCGACCACCGGCGCAGCTGGCGCTCGAGGTAGCCCTGCGGCTTGCCAAAGTCCGCCAGACCCACCGCGGTGTAGTCCACCGCATGCAGGTCGGCCAGCCGGTCGATCAGGGTCTCGCCCAGGCCGCGCCGCGCCGCGACATCCGCCGCGAATGCCTCGGGCAGCTTGGCGCGGATCACTTTCCCATGGAGGCGACGCATGAGGTAAAACGGCGCCCCAATGACGCTGGTGTCCTCGCACAGCAAAATGGGCTCCGGCACGGGAACCGCTGTGCCATAGAGCGCGCGCAGCACCCGATATTCTCGCGCCACGTCGTGCGCTGTGGGGAGCAACGGACCTCGCGGCGGGCGCCGCAGCACCCACTCCTCCGTGCCACGGGTCACGAAGAAGGTCTCATTCGAGTGCCCCCCACGGATGCGCTCGACGTCCAGTGATGAGGTGTCGCCGGGGAGCGCTTGCGTGAGATAGGCCGCCAGGGCCTCTGGATCAACGAGCGGGGTAGGGGCGTTCATGTGGCTGTGGCCTCCTCTTGCTGGTGCGGATACCTTGGACGGCAGTATATCGCGTGACGGGACACAGCGCATACCATGCGAAATGGCGCATGGATGTCTCGGCTTGGGTTGACAAGAGCAAGCGGCACGTGCGTATTGTGCTGTTGAATGCTTTAGAGTCGCCACACTAAAGGAGACGACATAAAATGGCGGACGACGCGAACACCCCCGAGTTATTCGTGGTTTCGTATCCCAGCGAGGGTGAGGCTGCCGAGGCTCTCAAGACACTGCAGCAGCTTGGGCACGAGCAGGTGGTGCACCTGAAGGACGCGGCCTATGTGGTGCGCCATGCCGATGGCAAGCTCACGGTTCACGAGACCCAGGACTTCAAGACCGGCACCAGCGCGCTGGCGGGCGCAGTCGCCGGTGGGCTGATCGGCTATCTCACCAAGGGTAAAGCCCTCGAAGGCGCGGCCCTTGGCGGCGCGGCAGGCTTTGGCGCGGGCAAGCTGGTGGATCTTGGCTTCAAGGACGAGTTCCTCAACGACATCGGCAAGGAGCTCCAGCCAGGGACCTCCGCCATCGTCGCCATCGTCCACTTCGAAAATGTCGAGAAGGCGCTGGCCACTTTGCAGCAATATGCGGGAGGCAAGCTGCTGCGGCACAATCTGCCGGCGGACGTCGCCGACAAGGTCGCAGGCTCGCTCGGAAGCTAATGAGACATGCGGAGCCGGGGTCTATGGGCCTCGGCTCTCGCGCATCCTGTGCCAGCAATCGCGCGGGCAAGGCGACATCCACATGGAGAGCGGACAAGCCTCCAGGGAAAGCAATTCACGTTTATCTATCAGCACGGATGTCGAAGATGAGCCACTGGAACGGGCCCCACGAGGGAGGCAGATGATGAGCAGCAAGATACGAGTGTATGTCAGCGCGAGCCAGCGTGACATACGTTTCCGTGATGAGCTCATCTCTGCCCTGGCGCGTGCTGGCGCCCACGTGAGTCACCGTGACCAAGCTCCCGTCATGGCCGATGCCATCGCCGCGTGCGAAGTCTTCGTCGTCATCTATGCGGCCGATGCCGCGGTCGAGC
>DASWAC010000005.1:0-6608 GCA_036391335.1 Ktedonobacterales bacterium | reverse complement strand
GTCAATGACGATCGGCACGCCTTCCGGGAGAACGCCACCCGCCAGGAGCGCGCTCTCGAGAAAGATGAGGTCGAAAGGATTTTGCCGGTGGCGCTGGCGTATTGCCTCACCCAGGGCGGGCACACTATAGATGGCGTCGAGATGGCTCTTGCCTCGCAACAGATTCGCCACCTGGCGCAGGCGCTTATTGTCGCCTGGGTCGAGCGGGATGAGTCGCACCGGGCACCCGCCAAGCAGCGCGGAGACGTCATGGGCCTCCTCCGGGCTCGATGCCCAGACGAGTGAGATGACCTCCACATCGTGATGGCGGGCGAGGGCGCGAGCGAGGTAATGATTGCGCGTGCTGGCCCCATTACCAGGGATGGGTAGTGTTTGACTTGCGATGAGCAGCCGCATGAAGCGCCTCCTTTCCCTCTTCGAGCGCGGGGAACCGAAGCGCCATGCCCACGATCAGCCCAAAGAAGAGCACATTGCGCAGGAAGAAGAGCTGGTAGTCCGCAAATGCGAGGGTGATTTCCATGAACACGACGCCAACCGCATAGATCGCGATGGCTTTGAGATAGGGGGTCCGCAGACGCTTCACCACGTGAGTGATGCGCACGATGATCATGCCGATGAGGTACCAAAACGCGAGGTCGCCAATGATTCCCAGTCGCATGAGCACCCAATAGATCGTGTTGTGCGGCACGTAGAGGTAATATTGATCGAGCGATTGGATGTTTGGCAGCACGGCAGGCTGATAGAACGGCTTGCCAAAGCCATAGCCAAGCGGGTTCTTCCGTGCGGTGTATTTGAGGTCATAATCCTCGATGACGCGATACTGATTCGATGCCGCTTCCGTCGCATCCGGCTTGAAGACGGTGATGACCGCCCGTGCTGGCTGCGCGAGCGCTCCCCCGCTGTTGCCAAACGCGACGACATAGACCCCGCCGAGCAGCACGAGGCTGATCAGCGCGGTGAGCAGGAGTCCTCTGGCGCGCCGCTTTACATAGATGATGAGCACCCAGGCTACCAGCAGCCCGATGAGAAACGCGACGTAGTCGGCCCGCCGTTGATTGCCCACCAGCGCCACCAGAAGAAATGGCAGGATACATGCCATCGCGATGAGCTGCTTCTTATCACGGAAGTAGAGCACGAAGACGACTATGAGCAGCATGAGCGCGACGAAGAAGAAGGATTCCTCATGCGCCATGATCTCGTGATAGGCCCCGATATGCCCGCCCAGCACGCCGAAGACGATGTAGGTGCCCTGGAGTGACTTCAGTGCCGCCCCGGCGATGATGATCCATACCATCGTGTGGACCTGGCGCACGGATGTGATGAGGTTGGTGGCCAGCAGATAGGCGAGGGCGAGGTACCAATAGGGACGCACCTCGAGCACGATGATCTTGATGTCACCACCACTCGTCGCGCCGCGAATGATCCCCCAGCCAACGCAGGCCATCAGGGCAGCCAGCGGCCACGCCAGGGCGCCACCGCGCAACAGCTGCTCGCGCCGGGCAAAGCGCTGCAGCAACATGGCGGCAAGTGCCAACACGAGGAACAGGCCGATGGGCCGCTCGATGAAGCCAGCCATGCGCGGCGGCCAGTGAAAGATGGGCAGGTTATCTGTGCCGACGGGAATAACGAGCTGCTCTTGCTCGATGAAGACCACGGCGGCCAGCATCATATAGAGGCTCAGCGATGGGCGGATGATGACCGCGACCACCGCCACCAGCCCTACCAGTGCCCCGAGCTCCGTCGTGAAGCCGATCTGATAGCCCAGCGCGAGCACACCCAGCACCGCCAGAAGCCCCCCACCGAGCAGCGCGAGATAGGCGCGCCTGTCGAGACGGCGCTGAGCCGAGAGCAGATATGCAGCGCTCATGAGCGACGTGGAGCTCTCAGCTGTCTTCAGCGGCGCATCGAGAAGTGTGGTCATACGCTATTTACCCAGAAAGACTAGCAAGAGCATCGCCAGCGCGCTCGCACAGATGGCCACGCGCACCCACGCCGAGACGCGGCGTGTCAGCAGGCCCAGCGTAAGGAAGAGCGCCATGACGCCAATGATATAAGGCATAGAGCGCCCTCCCTAGAGCAGACGCTCGAGCCACGCCGGCAAGCCCGTGCGCGCGTCATTGAGGATGGCGCCGACCAGGGGCAGCCCGTCGAGCATCGCTCGCGCCTGCACGATGGCCGCGGTTGGGGTCGCGCGAGCGCGTGTCACCAGCACCAGGGAGTCCACCAGCTCGGCGAGCCCGGCGGCATAGCCGCAGGGGATGACCGGGGGCAGATCAATGATGGCAAAGTCATCCTCAGGGATCAGGTCACGGAGGCCGCGCATGCGAAAGCGCTTTGCCAGCTCGAGCGTATCGGTCACCAGCCCCGCCGGCACGACCGTGATGCCCTGGGCGGTCTCGTGACGAATGCTTTTGGCGTCTGCGTCGCCGTTGAGCCAATCAGCTAGGCCGGGGCTAGGGTCGAGGTCGAAGAACGTGTGCAGGGCCGGCCGATCCCAATTGCAGTCAATCAGGGTCACCCGCCCATTGCGGCGCTTGCTGAGCATGGCGGCGGCCAGCCGGGCGGTGATCGTGGTGCCCTCTTCGTGCAGCGCGCTGATGAAGCCAACACTGACGCTGGGCGCGATGTCATTATAGAAGGTCGCCTGCCAGAGCCGGTCGAGCTGAGGGCTCAGCGAAGGCCAGCCGGCGGCAGTGCGTGCGGGCACATGAGATACGATTCCCCGGCGCGCCAGTGGATAGGGCGAGAGCGGACGCGACGCCGAGTGCTCACGATCACGCTCGTCATGGCCATTGGCTGCGTCAGTAGTGGTGTCTAGAGTGATGTCCATAAATCAGTCTTCCTCATGGAGCGTCAGCAAGGCAAAGTGCCCATTCTCCTCGGCTCGCTGCTTGGCGCTGACCTTGAGCTGATGGGGAATCGAGACGAGCACGGGGATATCTAGATAGGACTGAAGCTCCTCGGCATCGTGCACTGACTGATCGCGGCGCAGACCCAGGGTGACATAGAGGGCTACGCCAATGAGCGCCACTAACAGGCCGGCAACCCCGGCGATGGCTAGCTGCGTCGTCCGCGACTGCGCGCGGGTCGGCAGAGAGGGCGCATCCACGACGGTATAGAGGCTGCTCGAATCTGAGCCCAGCGTCTGCATGTCGCTCACGAGCGCGCCAATCTTCGTATTGATCGCCTCCAGAGCGCCGGCGGCCTGCTGACTCTGCGCGTGCAGCAGGGTGTATTGCGGATCGAGCAGGAGGCCATTCCCCTTCAGCTCTGGGTGAGCGCCTAGGTATTGCGCCTCGGCTTTGCTGGCCGACTGGGCCACGGCTTGGGCGCTTGCCTGCTGCTGCTTATAGACATCGAGGGTGTGTTGCGCCTGCGAGATCGACAGCTTCACGCTTTCTACCGAGTAGCCGTCGAGCACGGCTTGTACCAGAGCCTGCGCGACATTTGGCTTCTTATTCGCATAGGAAATGGAATAGAGGTTGGCGCCAACCGCCAGGACTTTGACCTTGCCCGAGACCTCGGCCACCAGCGCATCATCATCGGGCTTGCCGCCCAGTGGTGACCCGAGGGCCGCGGCGAGGTTCGCCTTGCGAGCGACATCGAGATCAAATGACCGTGTCTGCAAGAGGTCCACGAGGGCGTTTGCCTGGGTCATGGCCGGGGTAGATTGCAGGTCGCTCTCGGGACCTGTGGCGCCAATCACCGAGTAGCGCCGGAGCGCCCACAGCGTGGACACGCTCTGATAGCTGCGGGGAAGCAGCAAGCTCACGCCCACCGCGATGAGCGGTAAGAGCACAATCACGAGGACAATTTTCTTGAGATTCGCTGTCAGGAAATCAAGTACACGACGCATTATAGTTTCATCCTAGGCATGGCCTCCATGAGGCAAGAGCAATCGTCTGTGTGCATCTTTCAGTCTATGTCAGGCCAGTAACGAGAGAGTTGCTGCTATGGTCGTGGCAATGTCACACAACTTCCCTCGAACCCGCCGCGTGCTGGCCTGATCACGGTGGACACGGATGGGCGGCGGAAGACCTCGCCCTTACACATGGTGAGACGATGCAGTCCCCCCAATCGTCTCACAGCCAGCGACCTCTCTCGCCACCGCACGCACAGAATCACAACCTGCCCGGACATGAAGTCACTACGCGGTTCCCCTAGTATTGACCTTAGCCGGATCTTTCCACCTGCCAGGCCTCTGCCTATTCATCACGAGCAGGGCAGGTTGGGCCACTGATGCGCTTCTTTTCCCTCGCGCGAGCCTTTACCAAGCAAGGAGCCAATCTCCCCGTGACAAATCGTGACACCATCATTGTTGGCGCCGGGCCCTATGGACTCTCCATCGGCGCGCATCTCAGATTGCTCGGCTTGCCAGTGCGTGTCTATGGCAAGACGATGGAGTTCTGGCATGGCATGCCGCAGCGGATGTGCCTGAAGTCTGTGTTTTCCGCTTCCACCCTCTCTGATCCCCGTCGCACTTACAGCCTCTCGCGCTACTTGGCCGACAGCGGCATTCCGCGTCAAGAGCCAATCCCCATCGGCATGTTCGTCGAGTATGGTCACTGGTTTCAGCAGAAGGCCGTGCCAGAGATTGACCCGGCGCGTGTCACCATGGTGGAGCGCCAGGGAAATGAGTTCGTCGTCACCCGTGATGACGGCGCCACCGATCGCGCTCGCCACGTCGTGATTGCCACGGGCATCGCGCCCTTCGCACGCACACCGCGCTTTGTGCGTGATCTGCCGCCGTCAAAGGTCTCGCTCGCGATGGAGCACCCCACGTTCGACCGATTCGCGGGCCAGCGTGTGGTGGTCGTCGGCGCGGGGCAGAGCGGCCTGGAAGGAGCAGTGCTCGCTCACGAGGCTGGCGCGCTGGCCGAAGTGATCGCGCCGCACTCCATCAACTGGGTCAACCGCCGCTATGCGAATAAGGTCGGGCCTGCCAAGCACTTGCTCTATCCCCCAACGGATGTCGGCCCTGCCGGCTTGGCATGGCTCATCCATTATCCGGCACTGGTGGGCCGCCTGCCAAACGAGACCCGGCACAAGATCGACCGTCGCGCCATGCGCCCGGCCGGGGCCACGTGGCTGCGCAGCCGCGCGGTCGGCGCGGTGGGGCTCACCGGTGGCGTCACCGTCACCCAGGCCCGCGCGCACGGCGATGAGGTGGAGCTCAAGCTGTCGGATGGGAGCAGCCGGGTAGCAGATCACGTGCTGCTCGCCGCGGGCTATAAGCTCGACCTCAATAAACTGGGCTTCCTAGGCGAGGATATCCTCGAGCAGATCAACCAGTACAATGGCTATCCCGTGCTCGACGGTGGCTTCGAGACCTCCGTGCCCGGCCTGCACTTCGCCGGTGCGATGGCCAGCCATAGTCTGGGCCCCCTCTGCCGCTTCGTCTCGGGATCACACACCACCGCGACACATATCTCACGCCGCATCCGCCAGGCCTAGCCAGGAAGTTGGACCTCTATGAAGCGGCAGCGAGCGAATCCGGGTGTGGTCGTGCTGGGCAGTGATTTCAAGGCCCTTGGGGTCGTGCGCAGCCTGGCGCGGCGTGGGGTGCCATGCGCGCTGGTGGATAGTCTGCCGCGCTGCGCGTGGTTCTCGCGCTATGTCACGCGGCGGGTCAAGTGGAAGGATGCTCTCGAAGGGGAGGCCTTCGTGCAGTTTTTGCTGGCGGACCCGGGAATGCGCGACTTCGCGGGCTGGGCACTGCTCCCCGCGCAAGATGATGCGGTCGAGGTCGTGTCGCAGCACTTCGAAGAGCTCAGCGCGCGCTATCGCTTGCTCACCTTGCCATGGGAGGTGATGCGGTGGGCCGGTGACAAGCGCCTGACCCATCAGCTCGCTGCCGACGCCGGTGTGCCCTGCCCGCGCACGGTGTATCCCACGAGTGAGCATGAGCTTGTTGGCGTGGGAATGTCGTTCCCCGTCATCGTGAAGCCCGCCATCTCGATTCGATTCCAGCACGCGACCAGGCTCAAGGCGTTGCGGGCCGACTCACCGGAGGAGCTGCTCGTCCAGTATCGCCGGGCCTGCCAGGTGCTCTCGCCAGATGAGATCATGGTGCAAGAGCTCATCCCCGGTGGCGGGCGGCAGCAGGTCTCCGTGGCGGTTTACGCGGATGCGGGACAGACTCTGCTCGCGATGACCGCTCGCCGCAGCCGTCAATATCCCGTTGACTTTGGGCTAGGGAGCAGCTATGTCGAAGCGGTAGCGATTCCCGAGATCGAGGATCTGGCAAAGCGCGTCGTCGCCCAGGCAGGCTTTTCCGGCATGCTCGAAGTCGAATTCAAGCGCGACGATCGAGACGGCTTCTACAAGCTGCTCGACATCAATGTGCGACCGTGGGGCTGGCATACTCTCTCACAGGCATGCGGACTCGACTTCCCCGCGATCCACTATATGCACGCGCTGGGCGAGCCGGTGCCTCAGCTGACACCGCGCTATGGCGCGCATTGGGTGCGCGTGCTCACTGATATTCCGGCGGCATTCACCGAGATGCGTCGGGGCACACTGCGAGCGGACGCGTATGCCAGATCACTCATGGGCAGAGCGGTATGGTCGGTCTTCGCATGGAGCGACCCGGCGCCGGCATTTGGTGA
>DASWAC010000004.1:0-1670 GCA_036391335.1 Ktedonobacterales bacterium | reverse complement strand
ACATAGAGGGAGACGGAGAGGATCTCGAGGCCGAGAAAGATGATCGCCAGGTGCTGGCCCGCCGCCATGATGGTCATGCCAAATGCGGCCAGCAGCATGAGCGCGAGATATTCCGCATCGTGCCCGCTGGCAAACGTGGGGACGTATGATGCTGAAAAGATGATGCCGAGGGCGGCTGCCCCCAGGATGACAAGACTGGTGAAGAGGACCATGCGGTCCGAGGCGAGCATGCCCAGGAATGCGGGCTTATCGGTCCCCTGAGTGAGCACATAGACGTCCGCCGCGGCGCTCACGGCCAGCGCGGCCAGCGCCACCGCGGCCAGCAGCCCCTTGGCACGCTCAGGCAGCACGAGATCGGCGAGCAAGATCAGCAGCGCGCCCCCCAACAGCGCGAGCTCAGGGGCGAGGCGCAGGAGGTCATCCGCGGTAGGCGTATAACTCAAGATCATGCGTGACTCCCTACATGAGTGCCCAGGTGGCCGCTCTGGACACGAGACGCCGTCACAGGCGCATAAGGAGAGCTGACCAGGGTGACAGATGGCTCGATGCGTCCAGTCACCGTGCCAGGCGCGAGGCCAAGCCCGAAGATGAGCACGATCACCGGGAGCAAGATGAGGCTTTCATGCCATGCTAGGTCACGGATGCCTCCCCCGGCGCCTTTGGCCTCCAACGCCGCGGCGACGGGGCCGCTCATCGGGGCAGGCCCCTGCATGGCGCCCTGGACGAAGCGCAGCATATACCATGCGGCAGGCACCACCACAAAGGTGGCCAGGAGGCCCGTCCATGGGTTGAAGCGGAAGGCGCCGAGGAATGCCAGGAACTCCCCGGCGAAGCTATTCATGCCGGGAAGACCCAGCGTCGCCAGTGACACGATCATGAAGGCCGTCGCGAGCCAGGGCACTTTCGTCGCCAGCGCGCCGTAATCCCGCAGCGAGCGGCTCCCGGTGCGATCTTCGAGGATGCCCGCGATGAAGAAGAGCGCGGCGATGAGGATGCCATGGTTCACCATCTGGAGGATCGCGCCCTCGATGCCTTGGGTATTGAGCGCGAAGATACCCAACACGATCACCCCCATGTGGCTGAGGCTTACATAGGCGAGCATGCGTCTGAAATCAGTCGCGATGAGCGCCTGGAGCGCGAAAAAGAGAATGCCGATGACCGAGAGAGTCGCGAGCAGAGGGGCGAGCTGGCGCACCGCGGATGGGAAGAGTGGTAGGCAGAACCGGATGAAGCCGTACGTGCCGGTCTTTGCCATGACGCCGGCGAGCATCATGGCCACTGGAATCGGCGCCTCGGCATAGGCATCTGGCGCCCAGCTGTGCAGTGGGAAGAGGCCGGACTTCACCGCGAACGCCGCACCAAATGCCAGGAAGAGCCAGAAGTGCGCCTGGCCTGGCACCGTGCTCTGGATGAGGCCCTGAAGGTCGAGGGTGATCGCGCCGTCACCGCTGGAGGCGATGTTGCCGACGACCACGATGGCCACCAGCATGAGCAGCGAGCCGGCCATGGTGTAGACGACGAACTTGATCGAGGCGTAGAGCCGGCGCTCGCCGCCCCACACGCCGATGATCAGGTACATCGGCACCAGCATGATCTCCCAGAACATGAAGAACAGGAAGAGGTCGAGCGCGCTGAACACGCCCACCACCCCCGTCTCCAGCAGGAGCATC
>DASWAC010000003.1:0-3877 GCA_036391335.1 Ktedonobacterales bacterium | reverse complement strand
GCAGCCGGAGGGTGCCTGCCACCGGTACCATGTCGTCGCGACGGCCATGCTGCAGCAGCAGCGGACGTCCCGCCAGGCGATCCACCTGGGCAGCGACATCGTGCTCGCGGCACCACACGGTCAGCTCATCGGGGATAGGCTCGTCGCCGAGCGTGCGCGCCTGCGCCAGATCGATCAACGGTGAGCCGGAGATCGAGACGATACCCGCCACCTGGGGGTCCTCCGTGCCGGTGATGAGCGCCGCCATCGCGCCCATCGAGAAGCCGCCCACCAGGATACCCCGCGGATCGGCCCAAGGCTGCGAGCGCGCCCAGCCGGTCGCCGCGGTGAGTGATGCCGTCGTTTCACGTACCACAGTGAGGAAGAAGCGCCGTGAGCGGATCTCGTTGGGATGTGGCGTGCCCTGGGCGCGGCGCTCGCCATGGCCGGAGGCATCCGGCAGCACCGTATTGACGCCGTAACCCGCCAGCACCGAGCCCACCAGTTCGAAATCCTCTTTGCGCGAGCCATAGCCATGCTGGATTATCGCGACGGGGCGCCGTCCCTGGGCGGAGGTGCGCACCACCAGCGCGGGTGTCTCGTCTGGCCCTAGCAGCACACGCTCACTCGACGCAATGGCAAACTCGGGAGTGACAGGCAGCACTCGGCGGACTCCTTCGTCTCGGTGGCCAGCGAGGGTGGCCACATGGCCAGGTCACACGCGGGGGCATCATGCGCGCCGCAGGATGAACTACGTGCGAGCGGGCATGCGGGTGGCAGCGACGAGCCAAGCCAGGTCGCTCGATCTAGCGCTCGCAATCTTGGCGTAAGGATGCGGGCGCATACTTGCCGCGTAGTTCGCCGCCATGCGTGAAAAGAGGACTTCATGACTGATACACGAGCTCGACCACACTCAGATGCGGCGGCGACCCCGCCAGTCCGGAGGCTGCTCCAGCTCTGCCTTCCCATCGCGGCGGGCCTGGCGGTGGCGCTCTATTTCTTGCTGGCCTATCCCAACGTGCGGCACAATGCGCAACACCTGGCCCTCACCACACTCACCCCGATCCTGGTGGGCATCGCGCTGGGGCTGTGGCTCTCGGGCGGCGGGCGAGGCGTGGCCCGACTGGCGCTGACGGGCAGCGCGGCCGTCCTTGTCGTGGTGAGCGCGCTCGTCTATGCGGGCCCGCTCGTCTTCGGGCACACGCAAGGGCACGACATGGCGCCGGCCTTCGTGGCGGCCACCGACACGCCAGCCCCGGCCAGCACTGCCGCGCCCGCCGCAGCCCCCGCGCGCCAGGGCGCCTTCAATCATCAGGCGGGCACGGACACAGTCTCGGGAACGGCCGTGCTGGGTCGGACGAGCGATGGCCAGTGGGTGCTGCGATTGCAGGGCCTCGCTGCAACGCCAGGACCTGACCTCTATGTCTATCTCTCGAACGTCGCCGCGCCCACCATCCGCGCGGAAGTGATGAGCGGGTTGGAGGTCAGCAAGCTGAAAGCGACCAACGGCGACACGAATTATCCTCTTCCTGCGGGCACGGACGTCTCGCGGCTCAAGTCGGCAGTGATCTATTGCAAGAGCTTTAGTGTCATCTTCGGCTACGCCACGCTCAGCTGACCGTCACCTCATACTCCATCGCGACAGCTAGCGCGGGGCACATCGCATTCGGCGGGCACATGACCACACCGGTGAACGAGATCTGTGTGACGCCTGACACAGCGCCGGTGAAGCGCCAGACGCACTCGCTCGTCGCACTATCGTGCCAGCTCGCGGGGCCGATCGCGCTGAGGCTGCCAGTCGCGCCGGTCTGCCGCAGCTGCCAGCGGAAATTTGAGGACTCGCGCATCTCCAGCGTTTGTCCGCGCCGTAGCGCGATCGGAGTGGTCATCAAGCCATTCTGGGTCGGCGTGCCATTGACCGACCTGCCCTTGACGACCACGTCGGCGGGCGGCAATCCTGATGGGGGCTGCTGCACGGCGCAGCCGTTGGGAGTCACAGCGGTGGCAGTGGGGCTTGGCGCACCGCCAGAGATCGCGCTGAGCGTACCACACCCCGCCAGTGTGAGCAGGGCGCAGAGCAGCGCCGAAATGAGTCGCGCACGCATAGCACAGATGCCTCCTCTCCACGCACTCTCGCCACCCTCTTGAGACGCCATCCACGCCGACAGAGTTCCTGCCGAGGATGTTGGCGCGCCGCGGCGTGATCTCTCGCGCTGAAAACACCACTGGCCAACCGAAGGAAGCGCACCTCCCAGGCCAGCCAGTCACTCGCGAAGATGGATTAGCTCACGCGCCAGTCGTGCAGGCGGGCCACCGGCACGTTGCCATGATGGCGGGTCGCGCCACGTGGCACACGGCCACTGTGCGAGGCGGCCCATTCGTCCAGCCAGCGGTCGCGTGCGCCTGCCCGCTCCTGGGCTCGCTCGGAGCCCTTTTCCTCGTTGCACTTGCGATGCGCTGGGGCCAGATTATGCGCCGCGTGCTCACCGCCGTCGGCCAGGGCAACCACGTGGTCGAACGAGAGATCATTCAGGGTGACAGGCCCGCGGCAGATCGCGCAGAGCCAGCGGCCCTGATCGTCACGCGACTCCTCGAGGATGTGCGCCAGGTCAACAGCCCGCACCGAGCCGACGACGCCACGCCGGCGCGCGCCGGCATTCAGCCGCAGGGCACGGCGACGGGTGATGTCGATCATCCAGTCGTCGAACGAATCGGGCCAGGGCAAGTCCTGCCGTGGGGCCTGATGTGCCGGATGCGTGGGCTTCGGGCTCGCCAGGCGCGGCGTGTGCGCTGTGCCGGTGCGATGCGGTGGGGTGGGCGATGGATGCGCTGCCCGGCGTAGTGGTCGCGCTGAGGGCTGGCGTGCCGGCAGATCTGGCTCCGGCGTGTAGGCCCGTGGCGCATAAGGATCGCCACCGGCTTCGCGTGGCTCGGGGGGCATCAGTGCGGGATGATTGGGCCAAGGGGTTGAAAGTGACCATGTCACGGACATGTCCGCGCCGAGCGCGGTGCTGGTGATGACCGGCGTGCCGGCCTGGTGCCCCAGCTGCAGAATCACGCCTGCAGGGGGCACGATTCCCGGTGGGGCGCTTGCCATCCGCCGGGATGCATTACGTACGCTCATATTTCCTCTTCAGAACAGGCGCGCCACAGGCCGCGTGTCACCTCGCGCGTTGTCCCTGCGCGGGGGCGCTCTTCGCGGCGGAATCGCTCGTGGGCTCTTGCGCTCACACGGGCTCGCGTCTGGCTATAGTGTCGTTACAATGAGGGGATGCTGTCAAGCTCGTCATGCCATAGCGAGCGATAGCTCCACCCGACCGGATACCTCGTGGTCGTGGCGTCCCCAGAGAGATGATGCAGTGGATCACACACTCTCTAAAGGCATTACGAGCGAAGGGGCGCTGCAGTTTCGCTACACGGGACCCCCGCGCGCTCGGCGGCTAGGCGTCGCGCGAGAGGACGGCCCGCACGATGCCCGTGAGGTCGGCCATATCGAAGGGCTTGCGCAGCAGCACGCCATCTTCGATTCCCATCTGCTGCAGGTCATAGGAGGTGGCCGCCGAGATGAAGATGACTCGCAGGCTCTCGCCGTCCGCCTCTTCGCGCAGGCGACGATAGACTTCCACGCCGTTGAGCCCCGGCAGCCGCACATCCAGCAGCAGCAGGTCAGGCTGAGTCGTCGCGGCGAGATCGAGTGCACGCTGGCCAGTCCGCGCCACACGGACCTCCCAGGCGCTGCCGCCCTCCTCTTCGAGCACGCTGCGCACTCCGCGGGCCAGTGCGCGATCGTCCTCGGCGAGCAGGATCTTGCGGACGCCGGTTTGCGGGCGTGGGAGCACGAGGGTCGTGGGCTCATCGGAGAGCGCCAGCGCGCCGTCGGTCGGCGTCTGCCATGGGG
>DASWAC010000002.1:0-2818 GCA_036391335.1 Ktedonobacterales bacterium | reverse complement strand
TCGCCTGCACGGTGCACCCACAGATGAATATGACGATCACCGTGCAATAGCACGTGTCGCTCACTGTGGCGAGGACTCCTGGCTCACTGCGTCAGGGGTCCTCTTCATTTCTCCTCCGGTTTGACGAAGGTGTCACTTTGCGTCTCATAATGGCGCTGACTCATTCCTGTCAGCCGCACCACTTGATCTCGCCAGGGTGAACCTATGGATCCATTCGCTCCCTCAGCACGTGAGCCGCAACCTCACTATGACGTCATCGTCGTGGGCGCCGGTCACGCCGGCTGTGAAGCCGCATTGGCCAGCGCACGCATGGGCCGCCGCACCCTGCTCGTGACCATGAACCTCGACAGCGTCGCGCTCATGCCCTGCAACCCTTCCATCGGCGGTCCAGCCAAAGGCCATCTCGTGCGAGAGATTGACGCGCTCGGTGGCGAGATGGCGCGCAATACCGACCGCACCTTCATCCAGATGCGCCTGCTCAACACCTCGAAGGGTCCGGCCGTCCAGGCCCTGCGCGCACAGTGCGACAAACAGGCCTACCGGCTCAGCATGCGCTACACGTTAGAGGAAACGCCGCATCTCGAGCTCAAGCAAGCCACCGTGCGCCAGCTCTTGATCGCGCGGGGGGATGATGGCCACCCGCAGGTGGCGGGCGTGGAGCTGAGCACTGGCGCGTCGGTGGTGGCTCAGGCGGTCGTGCTGACGACGGGCACGTTTATCAATGGGCGTCTAGTCGTCGGTGACAAGACACAGCCCGGTGGTCGGGCGGGAGAAGGCCCCTCGCTGGGGCTCTCAGACAGCCTGGTGGACTTCGGCATCAGGGTGCGCCGGTTCAAGACAGGGACGCCGCCTCGCATTGATGCCCGCAGTGTAGATTTCGCGCGCACCGAGATCCAGCCTGGCTCACTTGTCCCGCACTATTTTTCGAGTGATACCTCAGCTCAGGAGCATCCGATGCTCCCACCGGGGCCGCCACACCCGATCTACCCGCTTCCCGAGGACGGCCTGACATCCTGGCGGCCGCAGCTGCCGTGTTACCTGACACACACCGGTGAGCACACGCACCAGATCATTCGCGACAATCTCGACCGATCGCCGCTTTACACCGGTGTCATCGAGGGCATCGGTCCGCGCTATTGCCCGTCCATCGAGGACAAGGTCGTGCGTTTCGCCGACAAGCCACGGCATCAGGTCTTCTTGGAGCCCGAGGGCTGGCGCACAGCTGAGATGTATGTGCAAGGCATGAACACCAGCCTTCCCGAAGACGTCCAGTTGGCAATGTTGCGCTCCATTCCAGGCCTGGAACGAGTCGAGCTCATGCGCACGGGCTACGCCGTCGAATACGATTACATCCCTTCGGATCAGCTTTGGCCAACGCTAGAGGCCAAGACGGTACACGGCCTCTTCCTGGCGGGGCAGATCAATGGGACCTCCGGCTATGAGGAAGCCGCGGCACAGGGCATCATGGCGGGCATCAATGCCGGGCTCCAGGCAGCCGGCCAGCCACCATTCATTCTGCGGCGCGACGAAGCCTACATCGGGGTGCTGATCGATGATCTGGTGACCCAGGCGCCCAGCGAGCCCTACCGGCTGCACACCTCGCGCGCCGAGCACCGGCTCCTCTTGCGCCATGACAATGCCGACATGCGCCTATCGGGCTATGGGCATGCGCTCGGCCTCGTCTCAGACGAGCGGTTTCGCGCCGTCGAGCGGCGTCGTGAGCTTGCCAGCAGTGTAGAGAAGTCGCTCCACCAGGTGATGGTGCGCCCTTCCAAGGAAGCCAGCGCTACGGCCCGAGGCGTGGGGGTGGAGCTCGGCGCAAGTCCTGCCTCAGCCGCTGAGCTGCTGAGCCGGCCTCAGACGACGTATGAGCAATTACGTGCCATCGCTGGCGAAGGCGCCCTGCCTGCCCTCGATGCTCAGGTGGCGACTGAGGTAGAGCTACGTGTGAAATATGCGGGCTATCTCAACAAGCAGGCCCTCTTAGTGCGCCGCACCAGACAGATGGAGACTCAGCTCATTCCACCAGCGCTGAGCTATCGCGAGATCACTGGGCTCCGCACTGAGGCTCGGCAACACCTGGAGCGCGTGCAGCCGCAGACGATAGGGCAGGCGAGCCGTATTCCAGGGGTGACCCCTGCGGACATCTCGTTGCTCCTCGTGCATATGCGACGAGTTCGCGAGCGAGTTACAATGCAGCGAGATATCGTTCCTGGTCGGAGCGCGCGGGATCACATCCAGTCTCCAGATTGACATAATGCTGTTGACATGAGCGCAAGTCAAGAAATACACTCATCGCAGGGCAATTTATCAAGAGTACGGTGTGCGATGAGGACGGGCGAAGGGGCGGCGCACTGCACACCTCAGCCAAAGGGTCCACCCATGCACATTCTCGTCGTAGATGACGACCCCATCCACCGTCGCATCGTCACGGTGTTCCTTGGCGATGCCGGCCACACCACCTCTATTGCCGACACTGCCGCCACGGCAGCCAGAGAGCTCGAGCGGTTTCAGCCTGATCTCATCTTATTAGATGTGGCCTTGCCTGGCCGAAGTGGCTTCGACTTCATGAGCGATATTCGCGGCAGCGGCAACACAGTCCCCGTCATCTTTGTCACTGGTCAGGGTCAGATTGATGATCGTCTTACCGGCCTTGGGCTCGGCGCGGATGACTACATTGCCAAGCCGTTCGTGGCGGCTGAGCTGCTAGCTCGCGTCACGGCGGTGCTCCGCCGGACTTATCCCACGAATCCGCCGGTCGCCCACGCCAACACGAAGTCGGGTCCACTCAAGATCGATCTCGAGCAGCACACCGTGA
>DASWAC010000001.1:0-3799 GCA_036391335.1 Ktedonobacterales bacterium | reverse complement strand
ATTTCCCAATAGATGCCATTGAAGTAAAAGTCGCAGACGCGACCGTTACCCAGCACCTTGTGCAGCTCGAACTCGATGCCCTGCTCGATGAGCCATTCGCACATAGTCCGCTCTGGCTGGCTTGCGCACCACATGCCATTCGACGCGATGGAGCACCGGCCATAGCCCGGCCCAGTGTCATAACATTCTCGCACGCTAGCGATCGACCGTGCGATGATCCGGGCCTTCCATGCAGGGTCATTGGCAAACAGCCACTTGACGTGCTCGTGCGCAGCAGCCATGCCATTGCGCGTCATCGTGGGATAGAGCTGATGCATACGCAGCATATGCTGGCGCTGGTCTTCTGGATCACGTGCCGCTTGATATGCCCGGACGCGTGCGCTCACGCGGGCTCGCTGCTTCTCGCTCCGATTCAGCCGTGTGATCATGGCTCGCCGAGCAGCCCGCTGGTGCTCATTCATACGCCGTGGCGCCACGATGAGCTCATCACCGGGCCTCATCTGCCCCGCCTCTCGGTAGCCCTCAGTCGTGAGCAGCCGGTGCGCGGCCGTGACCTTGATCGACCGCCCACTCGCCGTGCGAATGCGTAGCAGGGCTTTCCGCCCAGTCCGCACGATGCGGGCGACCTTGTGGGGCCTCACAACCCCATCGGGCCACATCGCCATGATTTGGGCCGGCGGATTGCGATACGCGGCGGAAAGCGCCATGCGGCCGCCGTCCGGCAGCTGAATCTCGGTGGACCCATGGGCGCACTTGTTGAATCCGTAGCCAGCGAAGGGCTCGATGAAATCGAAGATCTCATTGGCAACCTTCTCCGGGATATTGCTGTGCTTTCCGCAGCCCTTCACGAACTTCTCGCGATAGGAAGCCATCTCCTCACGAATCTTCTTCGACATCGCCTTGCGGAACTTGTCCACCTCGCCCCATGAGAAGCCAGCCAGCTGCACCGCGATGAGCAGCACCTGATCCTGATAGACGATGACGCCATACGACTCATTCAGCAGCGGCTCCAGCGCGGGATGCAAGTACTTGACTCGCTTACGCCCATGCTTCGACTCAATGAAGTCAGGAATGGAGTCCATTGGGCCGGGGCGATAGAGCGCGACCATCGCGGTGATGTCTTCGAGGGAGGTCGGCTTGAGCTCGCGGATATATTGCCGCATCGCGCCCGACTCGAGCTGGAAGACACCGGTCGTCTCACCCTGGCCGAGCAGATCGAAGGCTTTGGCGTCGTCGAGAGGAAGGCGGTCGAGATCGAGCTCCAGCCCACGGGTCTCGCGGATAAATTTCTGGCAGTTCTGGAGGATGGTGAGGTTCGAGAGCCCGAGGAAATCCATCTTGAGCAGGCCGAGCTCTTCGAGGTGCTTCTGCTCATATTGCGAGACCAGCCATGACTTAGGATCTTTATTGTCGCGAAGCTGGAGCGGCACTGTCTCGTCGAGTGGATGGCTCGAGATGACGACACCCGCCGCGTGGATGCCCGTGCTGCGCACGGTGCCTTCCAGGTCGCGGGCCACGGCATAGAGACGCTGAATCTGCGGGCTCGCGTCCACCGTTTGGCGCAGATCTCGGCTCTCGGTGATCGCCTTCTCCAGCGTGACGCCCGGCCCACTCGGAATCTGTCGCGCGACACGATCAGCCTCACTCTGTAGGCCCATCACGCGACCCACATCGCGCACCGCCGCCTTCGCCGCCATCGTGCCGAAGGTGGTGATCTGCGCGACCTTATCCCAGCCATATTTCTCGGCCACATAGCGGATGACATCCTCACGCCGGTCGTCGGGAAAGTCCATATCGATGTCGGGCATGCTCATGCGCTCGGGGTTGAGGAAGCGCTCGAAGAGCAAGGCGTAGCGCAGCGGGTCGACATTCGTGATGCCCAGCACATAGGCCACCAGGCTGCCGGCGGCAGAGCCACGCGCCGCGCAGCGAATGCCCTGGCCGCGCCCGTAATTCACAAAGTCCCACACGATGAGGAAATAGGCGACGAAGCCCTTCTCGCGGATAACGCCAAATTCGTAGTCGAGCTTCTGCTGCACGGACTCGCTCATCTCGCCATAGCGCTCGCGCACCCCTGCGAGGCAGAGGTGATAGAGATAATCCTCCTGGTTGGTGAAGCCATCCGGCACAGGAAAAACGGGAAGCAGGTGGCGTCCCCAGGGAATCTCGACCTCACACTGCTCCGCGATGCGCATGGTATTCTTCAGCGCCTCAGGCAGCTCGGGGAAGAGCCGCGCCATCTCATCCGGCGTCTTGAGGTAATATTCCTTCGAGTCGAACTTCATCCGCTTGGGGTCATCCAGCGTCTTGCCCATCTGCACACAGAGCAGCACATCCTGCGCGTCGGCATCGGTCGCCGCCACGTAATGCAGGTCATTCGTCGCGACCAGGGGAGCATCCATCTCCTTGGCGAACTCGCAGAGCATGGGATTCAGCTTGACCTGATCCGACGACTCAGCGCAGTGGTCCTGCACCTCGATGTAGAAGTTCTCACGGCCAAACACGTCTTGATACCACCGGGCCGCGGTGCGTGCGCCGTTCAGGTCGCCTTTGAGCAGCATCTCCGGAATCTCGCCCGAGAGACAGCCAGACGTGACGATGAGCCCATCCGCATACTGAGCCAGAGTGGCCTTGTCAATGCGTGGCTTGTAGTGGAATCCCTTAGTATAGGCCAGTGAGGTCAGCTTCAGCAGGTTGCTATACCCGGCCGTGGTGCGCGCCAGCAGGAGTAGGTGGTTGTAATCGAATCGCTGGGAGCGGTCCTGCATGGACTCCGCGAGATAGGCCTCCACGCCTAAGATTGGCCTGATCCCTGCCGCCATGGCCGCCTTGTGAAACTCGATGGCCCCATACATTCCGCCGTGGTCCGTTAGCGCGACCGCGCTCATGCCGCCCGCCTTGGTGGCCTCCACCAGCCGGCTGAGGCGCGACTGCCCATCGAGGAGGCTGTATTCAGAGTGCACGTGCAGATGGGTAAACTCGGCCACGGTCTTGCGCCTCCTGTGGGGCTAGAGAAGCTCTACGGAGAGTCAGGCGAACGCGAGCGGCTGGTGGCCACGTCATCAGGGACTCGGCTGCTCGCTCATCATCATGCGTCGCCAGAGCGACTCACGGCAAGCGCGTAGCCATGCCAGGTTCGTGGGAATATCGCTCGATGTCCCACCCAGGAGACCTAGGCGCATCTGAGGCTATCCTGCCTTCTCAGGCATCCCGATCGGCAGGGAGCGGCGTCCCCTGCCGCGCCGCGCCCCGTGCCAGGCGACCTCGGAGGCGCGCGGTGAGCCACGGACCGGCCACCAGCAGGAGCAGGCTCGCCCAGATCGCGGTGGGCAGCGCGAAAAATCGCCCGAAGATGAGCCAGCCCGTGACGCCGCCGAGCAGCGCCGCGCCCGCGCCAAGGCCTCCCGAGAGAGCGAGTGTGCGCCAGCCGCTGCCGAGATTCCGCCTGGGGCCAAGGCCTGCGGCATACCCCAGCCCGCCGCAGAGTGCGCCCACGATCAGCCAGATGAGAACATGTGCCATGGTGACTACCTCCTCAGCCGGCTACTTGGAGCATCTGGAAGACGACGCCGTAGAGGCGGGCGCCATCGCCCAGCAACGGCAGCACTCCATTGCCCGAGCGCACCTCGACATGCTGAAAGATGCTCAGCTCCACGAAGTCGTGCGGCTTGCCCGACGACGTCAGCGCCGCCGCGAAGTCTCGTGACTCCGTGAACGGCACGTACTGATCGCTGGTGTCGTGTAGCAGGTAGATTTGCGTGCGCAGCCTGACCACGACAGACTTCGGCGAGAGCAGTGC